>NZ_DBHIEC010000017.1:0-31068 GCF_057250765.1 Catonella sp. | reverse complement strand
CCGTTCATTAACTTAACAGTTACACTGTCTGCTACCTTACCAAGCCACTTCTTGTTAACATTAATCTTAACCTTTTCAGTGTCTCTATTGGTAATTACGAATCCTGCAGACTGGCTTCCGCTTACTTCTGCCTTATAACCTGCGATTGCTGACTCTGTTACTGTATAAGCTATCTCATTGCCTGCTTCATCATACTTAGGTGCCTCAAATGATAACTCCCAAGTCTTTGAATCGCCTGATTTAGCTACTGTCTTCTCTTCAACAACCTGTGCACCGTTCATTAACTTAACAGTTACACTGTCTGCTACCTTACCAAGCCACTTCTTGTCAACTTTAATCTTAACCTTTTCAGTGCTTGCATTAGTAACTGTAAAGCCTGCTGCCTGGTTGCCACTTACCTCTGCCTTATAGCCTGCTATTGCTGACTCTGTAACAGTATATGTAACTTCTTTGCCATCCTTGCCATACTTAGGTGCTTCAAATGAAACTTCCCAAGTGTTAGCTTCTCCGGCCTTAGCAGATGCTGCATCTACTGTCTTTGTATCAACAACTTCAGTACCATTCAATAAGGAAAGGGTTACCTTCTCGCCTACCTTACCAAGCCACTTCTTGTCAACCTTAATCTTAACTTTTTCAGTGTCTTTATTGGTAATGGTGAAGCCTTCGTTCTTATTGCCGCTTACACTTGCCTCATAGCCTGCGATTGCTGACTCTGTTACAGTATAAGCTATTTCTTTTCCATCCTTGCCATACTTAGGTGCTTCAAATGAAACTTCCCAAGTAGTTGCATCTCCTGACTTGGCTGCTGATGCGTTAATTGTCTTCTCACCAACAACTTCTGTACCATTCATTAACTTAACGGTTACTTCATTAGCTACCTTACCAAGCCACTTCTTATCAACTCTAATTACAGTCTTTTCAGTGTTAGTAATGGTGAAGCTTCCGTTGTTGTTGTTTACTACATTCTTTTCATAGTTAGCTACATCCTGCTCGTCAACTGTGTAGTTGATCATATGTCCTAAGCTGTCATACTTTGGAACTGCCTTGAATGTTACTTCCCATGTGTCGTTGGTTCCCGCCTTGAGGTCAGCATTTGTAACCTTCTTAGTTTCAAGAACCTTATCTCCGCTCTTAAGAGTTAATGTAATCTCGTTACCTACCTGACCAAGCCACTTCTTAGTTACCTTGAAGGAAACTTCTTCTGTGTTGGTAATGGTAAAGCCTTCACTGCTCTTAACGATAGTCTTACCATAGTTAGGTAATTTCTCTTCGTCAACACTGTAAGTAATCTTTCTTCCTACAGAATCGAACTTATCAAGCTCAACAGGTACTTCCCAAATTGTTACATTAGGGTTTGAAGGATCTGTAATTCTTACAAGGTCAGCATCAGTCTTAGTGATGGTTCTAACAAGGAGTTCAGCTCCTGTATCAGCATCCTTGATGCGTACGGTAATCTTGTCACCTTCTGCACCGATCCACTTCTTAATAACCTTGAACTTCTCTGTTCCGGTCTGAGTATTGGTAATTGTGAATCCGTTTTTCTGGTTTCCGCTTACCGCTGCCTTATATCCGGATATAGCTGTCTCGGTTACTGTATATACGATTTCTTCGCCAAGCGCATTGAACTTAGGTGCCTCAAATTCAACTTCCCAAGTCTTAGCGTCTCCTGACTTAGCTGCTGATGCATTGATTGTCTTAGTAGCATAAGGAATTGTACCATTCATTAATGAAATAGTTACCTGATCAGCTACTCCGCCAAGCCACTTCTTATCAACTTTAATCTTAACCTTTTCGGTATCCTTATTGACAATTGTAAAACCTGTCTTAAGAGTTCCGCTTACACTTGCTTCATAACCTGCTATCGCTGACTCTGTTACTGTATAAGCTATTTCTTTTCCTGCTTCATCATACTTGTCAGCTTCGAAAGAAACTTCCCAAGTCTTAGCATCTCCGTCCTTAGCTGCTGATGCGTTAACTGTCTTCTCACCAACAACCTTAGTGCCGTTCATAAGCTTAACGGTAATCTGTGAACCTACCTTACCAAGCCACTTCTTGTCAACCTTAATCTTAACCTTTTCAGTGTCTTTATTGGTAATAGTAAATCCTGATATCTGATTTCCGCTTACCTTTGTTTCATAACCTGCTACTGCTTCCTCTGTTACTGTATAAGTAATCTCATTACCTGCTTCGTCATACTTATCAGCATCAAATGAAAGCTCCCAAGTCTTGCCATCGCCATCCTTAGCTGAGGCAGCGTCAACTGTCTTTGTATCAACAACTTTAGTGCCATTCATAAGCTTAACGGTAATCTGTGAACCTACCTTACCAAGCCACTTCTTGTCAACTTTAATCTTAACCTTTTCAGTGTCTTTATTGGTAATTGTAAAGCCTGCACTCTGATTTCCGCTTACACTTGCCTTATATCCTGCAATTGCTGACTCTGTTACTGTATAAGCTATTTCCTTACCTGCATTGTCATACTTGTCTGCTTCAAAAATAACTTCCCAAGTCTTAGCATCACCTGATTTAGCAAATGTTGAATTTACTGTCTTTGTACCTACAACCTTAGTACCATTCATAAGGGATACGGTAATCTCGTTACCTACCTTACCAAGCCACTTCTTGTCTACCTTAATCTTGACCTTTTCGGTGTCTTTATTGGTAATTGTAAAGCCATCCTTCTGATTGCCGCTTACCTTTGTTTCATAACCTGGTACTGCTTCCTCTGCTACTGTATAAGTAATCTCATTACCTGCTTCATCATACTTATCAGCATCAAATGAAAACTCCCAAGTCTTGCCATCGCCGTCCTTAGCTGCCGATGCGTCAACTGTCTTTGTATCAACAACCTTAGTGCCGTTCATAAGTTTAACGGTGATCTGTGAACCTACCTTACCAAGCCACTTCTTGTTAACACTAATCTTAACCTTTTCAGTGTCTTTATTGAGAATGGTAAATCCTGTAGCCTGATCTCCTCTTACTTCAGCCTTATAGCCTGCGATTGCAGACTCTGTTACTGCATATACTACTTCTCTTCCGTCTTCACTATACTTAGGTGCTTCAAATGAAACCTCCCAAGTCTTAGCGTCGCCGTCCTTAGCTGCTGATGTATCTACTGTCTTCCTATCAACAACCTTGGTGCCATCTAAAAGTGCTACTGTAATCTGTGAACCTACCTTACCAAGCCACTTCTTATCAACTTTAATCTTAACTTTTTCAGTGTTTGTATTGGTAATTGTAAATCCGTCTTTCTTATTTCCGCTTACCTTAGCATCATAGCCTGCAATTGCTGACTCTGTTACTGTATAAGCAATTTCTTTACCGTTTTCATCATACTTATCTGCTTCAAAGGTTACTGCCCAAGTATTGACAGCTCCTGCCTTAGCAAATGTGTCATTTACTCTCTTAGTGTTAACAACCTTAGAACCATCCATTAAGGAAATGCTAATCTCAGATGCTGCCTTGCCAATCCACTTCTTATCAACTTTAATCTTGATCTTTTCTGTGTCTCTGTTGGCAATAGTGAAGCCATCCTTCTGATTTCCGCTTACCTTAGTCTCATAACCAGGTACTGTTTCTTCCTTAACTGTATAAACTATTTCTCTACCTGTGTCGTCAAACTTACGTGCTTCAAATTCTACTTCCCAGGTATTTGGATCTCCGTCCTTAGCTGCTGATGCATCTACTGTCTTTGTATCAACAAGATCTGTACCATCCATCAATTTAAGGGTAATCTGTGAGCCTACCTTACCAAGCCACTTCTTATCTACCTTTATCTTGATCTTTTCTGTACTTATATTGGTAATTGTAAATCCTTCTGACTTAGTTCCGCTTATATCAGCCTTGTATCCTTCGATTGCAGCCTCTGTTACAGTATAAAGAGCTCTAGAGCCTTTTAAGCTGTACATAGGTGCTTCAAATGAAACTTCCCAAGTACTTGGGTCGCCTTCTTTTGCTGATGAAGCATCAATTGTCTTGGTTTCTACAACTCTTGTGCCTTCCATCAAGGAAAGAGTTACCTTGTCGCCAATCTTGCCAAGCCACTTCTTATTTACCTTTACCTTAACCTTTTCATCATTGGTATTGGTAATTGTAAATCCGTTCTTTGCATCTCCGGTTATCTCAGCCTTATAGCCTCTGATAGCCACCTCTGTTACTGTATAATGAATTAAATTGCCATTATCATCATACTTAGGAACTATAAATCTAGTTTCCCAACCCTGTGCATTCTTAACAGGAGGTGCATTTAATGTCTGCTTCTCAACAACCTCTTCACCATTCATTAACTTAAGCTTAACTTCGTGACCTACCTTACGAATCCATCTCTTGTTAACGATAATTTCGGTATTTTCAGTGTTGATAATAGTAATGTTACCATCCTTATGGTCAATTACTTTATTGGTGTATCCAGAGCCAGGAGAAGTAATCTCTTCAACTGAATACTTAATTTCATTTCCCCATCTGTCATACTTTTCAACAGGGGCAAAAGTAATCTCCCACTCATTGTCTGTACCGGCTTTGAGGTCTGCCTTAGACATAGTCTTAGTCTCTATAACCTCTTCACCTTTTTTAAGAACTACAGTAATATCATTGCCAATCTTACCAAACCATTTCTTGGTAACCTTGTAAGCAACTGTCTCTCTGTTTTCAATGATAAACCTATCACATATAACGTTATACTTATCAGTTTCTACGCCCGGTTTGTAAATATATGTGTTGTAGCCAGGTATTGGATCTTCATCTACTGTGTAGGTTATGCTGTCGCCATTAACACCGTATTTGTCAAGGTCAACAGACACTTCCCAGGTAACATAACCAGGTGTTGCATCATATGTAGTTCTCTTAAGATCAGGGTCATTTCTGTGTATTGTTTTAACAAAAAGCTCTTTTCCTGTAGCTTTATCCTTAAAACGAACAGTGATCTGATCGCCCTCTTTACCTATCCAGTTCTTTACAATCTTGTACTTCTCTTTTTTTGTCTTTGTGTTGACAATTGTGAAGCTTCCATCATTGGCTTTGATAACCTTTGCAATGTAACCGGATATAGCTGTTTCTGTTACAGTGTAATCAATCACTCTGCCCTGAGTGTCGTACTTAGGAGCTTCAAAAGTTACTTCCCAAGTATTTGGTCTTTTAGCAAAAGACTCATCTATGGTTTTTGTAGCATAAGGAAGAGTGCCGTTTAACAACTGAATTGTTGCATTCGTAGCTACCTCTCCAACCCAGGTCTTGTATACCTTAACCTTAACCTTTTCAGTATTGGTTATAGTAAACTGAGTGTTGCTGTCTTTTGAAACAGTTGTGTTATAGCCTTCTAAAGCTGTCTCCTCAGCACTGTACTCTATAGGTGTGCGTGAAGCATCAAACTTATTAACTTCATATGGAACTTCCCATATTGTAATGTTTGGCTGTGAAGGGTCCTTCCTCTCAACAAAGCCCTTAGTATTTCTGGTAACTGTTACTTTGTCAAGAACCTCTTTAGTATTCGCATTCTTAATTGTGATTGTAATAGAGTCACCGACTCTTCCAATCCACTTCTTAATAATCTTGATTTTCTCTTTTGGTTCAGGTAATTTCTTGTTTGTAATAACGAAGCCACTATCCTGATTACCTGTGATTTCTGTTTCATAACCGTCTAAAGCGGTTTCTGTTACAGAATACTTGATAGGCTGATTTTTATCATCATACTTATCAACGTCGTTAAAGGTAAATTCCCAAACTGACTTATCAGCACCAAGATTGATGGTCTGCTTCTGAACTACCTTTGAGCCGTTCTTAAGAGCGATTTCAATAGGACCGGCAGGGATTCCTGCTTCGCCATTGTTATTCAACCATTTCTTTGTAACCTTGATGTTTATCTTTTCGTTCTTATGCTCTTCCTTGTTATTGATAACAAAGTTTCCAGCTGAATCTTTTGTGATTACAGCCTTCTCATAACCCTGTACAGCTTCCTCTTCTACGTAGTACTTGATTTCCCTACCGTTATCATCATATAAAGGAACAGGCTTAAATGTAAAATCCCATGTAGTTTTACCTACATATTCAGACTTATTTAATACCTTAGTCTCAACAGGCTGTGTAGAACCTTCCTTCATCAAGTGAACAATGATTCTATTACCTACCTGACCAGGCTTTCCTTCTCTGTTTACCCAGTTCTTCTTACCGCTGAAGCTAACAGATGGAACATTTACGATAGTAAACTGATCATCGGTATCTTTCTCTACTGTACCGACATAGTTAGGCATCTTAACTTCTTCAACTTCATAAGATATCTCGGCACCAGTGTCAGTATACTTATCTACTTCTATAGGAATAACCCAAGTAGTAATGTTATTCTTCTTGTCAAAAATCTTATCAAGACCCTTGTAGGTCTCATCTACTTTTACTTTTCTAATAAGAGCACCGTTAGAAGCATCTCTTACATTAATTGAAATTTCAGAACCAACAGGTCCAATCCACTTCTTAATAACCTTTAGTTCTTTACGCTCAATATTGATGATTGTGTGGCCATTGGTATCATCACAAAGAGCCTTTATTGTATAGCCCTTCATTTTAGCTTCGTCAACAGTATACTTGATTTCATTCTTTGAAGCATCATACTTAGGCGCTTCAAAAACGATTTCCCAGGTATCACTGTTTCCGTTAGGAAGATCGGATTTATTAATTACTCTTTCTTCTATAACCTTGTTTGTTTTAGCATCCTTAAGTACAAGAGTTATGGAGTCAGCAATCTTACCGAACCATTTCTTGATAACTTTAATCTTGGTAGTTTCTGTATTGGTAATAACAAAACCGTTGTTATCATCACCAGTGATAGTTGAGTTATATCCGTCTACCTTTGTCTCATCAATGTTGTACTTTACTTCATTTCCGGAAGCGTCATACTTATCATAAGGACCAAATGTAGCCTTCCAGCCGTCTTCACTTGTGATTCTCTTTGATTCAACAACATTACCGTCAGTTGTCTTAAGGGTAACGTTTACAGAATCATCCTTTATTTTTCCAACCCACTTCTTTGTTACTTCTACACTCTTCTGAGATTTGCATTCAAAATTAGGTACATTAAGCCAAGTCTTCTTAACCCTTCTTTTTGTCTGGCCATCGTTGAAATAACCAAACGCAAGAGGCTGAGAAGTGTTACCTGGAGTTGTAAAAATCATTATATGATAGTTATCAGGAATATTGAAATTCTGTCTAGCTATCTTCTGCATGTGAGACTTGAAGTTTGCAGGTATTACAGCATCCTGCTCATTAGGGAACATCTCTTCAATACGACCATTCCCACGCTCACTGTCATAACGATAGTGCGCTCTTCTGGTTCCCCAGATACCACCTGTTACAGCCCAAACCATAGCCTGCTTTAAGTGGTATGTATAGTCAAAATCATTATACTTACCTGTTTTTGCGTTATTGATATAATTATCAGCAGCGATTTTTCTGGCACCGCTAATACGATCAACCTGAATACCGTCTAAGCTAAAGTTGTTCTCTGTTGTATAGTACAGAGTCTTACGCAATAAATCAGAAATGCTGTTTGTACCAAAAGTATTTCTTATTTCACTAGCAATACTGTTTGTAGCAGTACCATACGCATAACGAACAAAGTCATATCTTGCTCTCTGTAATGTAACTTTTACAAACCCAGGGAGAGATATTACGTTAAGTTTGTCTTTCTTATGCGCCTCAGCATATATTGCCTTCCAGTCATAAATCCTAGGAACAATATATTTAGCAAGTGTAGCATCGTCCGGATCCTTTATAGGAATCATGTTAGTGCCGGCAGCTAATGCCACATCTGTATTAATACAGAATGCCTGAGTGCTACGGCTCTTTCCGTTAATGGTATAGTCTACGAATATCTTTTGATCGTATTCTCCCGTTTTAACTTCTCTAGCCCTAAAACTTACCGCATCATCATAAGGATCTACGATTTCTTCGCTGTCTTGGAGGTATACATTAACATTCTTGGTAGTTTCGCCATAATTAATGTTCTTATCGCCATCTACCAATCTGATAGTATATTTTGCCTCTTTAACCTCTAACTCGTGGCCTTTAAAAATAATATTGCCACCTGCGTCGTTAGTGGTTCTGTCGACAACTTTTCCACTTGAGTCTACTAACTCAAACTGGAATTTGCCTGCCGGAGGGTTCTTCCCGTCAAGCGTAATCTTAGCCATGACATTCTTGCTGGCTAATTGCTCTTCATGCCCTGATGCCTGTGATAAAAATGGTACTCCGTTGATCATGCCGATCAACATACAGAGTATCAGCACCACTGATAGTATGAAGTAGCGAGATTGAACCGACTTGCTTCTCACGTTTTTCATAGCTTCTCCTTTTCTTGCTTTTTTGATTTCTAAAAATGAATGTTTTTATCTCGAAAAGTATATTTTGTAACCGAAACTTTGGTTTTGAACAGAATACACTTTCAATATTAGATACATTCTATCATCAATTGGTTACATTTTAGTTACATTTCGCAAGTTCATTAAGATTGGCTATAATTATTTTGGAATTAATTGAATTTTGCACGACTTAATACATATCTATTTAGTATGCATTATACTTTTTAAATAAATAATTAAGCATATTTTTAATATTTTTTATAATATTTTTTCACAGTTCAAAAAATCACCCTATAACCTTTAGTAACAAAACCAGTCTTTTTACCATAAAAATGTGAATTTTAAAAAACTAAAATGTAACCCCAAATAAAACAAACGGTTACATTATTAGTGTTATACATTTTTATGTTTTAACAAAATTCATATTGAGATACAAAAAAGACCCTCCGATTTGCGGAAGATCTTTTCTATACTGACACATTCAGGCTCTTACACTTAGTTCTGGTATTTATATACAATTTTATGTCAATAATTATTATTAATTTTATTGATTATAACTATATTTAATCCTATTATTTATCCATTTTAAGATTGTACTAGTATTCAATCTTTTCTGCTAGTTATATTTTTTGTATGATTTCAATAATCATATATATTTTTGCCGAGTTCAAATTTCAACGATATAAAAACAAGAGGAACAGATATTATTACCCGTCCTCTTGTTTATATTTTAGTTTTATTCACCTGTATTATTGTCTGAATTACAATTGCACCTAAATTTAACGCTTATTACATCATCTTTACCTCCTATATAAATGACAGGCGACAAAATGATTTGGCTCCATCTCTATAAGTTCAACTGGAGTTTCTTTGCAATGTTCCATACATTCTTTGCAACGACCTGAGAACCTACAGCCCGCAGGTGGATTTACAGGACTTGGTACATCGCCTTCAAGAAAGATTCTCTGGCGGTTCAAGCCATACTTAGGTATAGGTATGGCTGATAACAACGCTTTTGTATATGGATGTAGTGGATTTCTAAACAATTGGTCGTAGTCCGCAAGTTCCACAATCTGTCCCAGATACATAACTGCAATCCTATCCGATATGTGTCGTACTACCGAAAGGTCGTGTGAAATGAAGAGATAGGTAAGCCCAAACTCCTGCTGTAACTTATCCATCAGGTTAAGCACCTGAGCCTGTATAGATACATCAAGTGCTGACACAGGTTCGTCAAGAACTATAAACTTAGGTCTTACTATAAGTGCTCTTGCTATACCTATGCGCTGGCGCCTTCCTCCGTCCAGCTCATGAGGGAAGGAATTGGCAAGCCTCTCCTCAAGGCCTACCGTTGACATCATTTCCATAACACGGCTCTCAAGCTCACTATGTCCGTTGTATGATTTATTCACCCTTAACGGCTCTGCAATTAAGTCAAATGTATTCATACGAGGATTGAGTGATGAATAAGGATCCTGAAATACTATCTGCATATCCCTTCTCAGTGTACGCATTTCCTGCTTAGTTTTATATTGTAATATATTTTTATCCTCTAAAAGTACCTCTCCTGATGTTGGCTCGTGTAAACGTATAATAGCTCGTCCTACAGTAGATTTGCCACAGCCTGATTCCCCTACAAGCCCTAAGGTCTCACCTTTTTTGATGTTAAAGCTGACATTGTCCACTGCATGGAGCTGGCCTCTTTTAGTCTGAAAATACTTTTTCAGGTTTTTTACCTGCACTAAAGTCTCTCTCTCATTAGCCATTTTCAGATTCCCCCTCTCCCTTTTTGAACAAATGACAGGCTATAAAATGTCCGGGACTAACCTCTTGGAGCTCAGGATTTGTATGCTTACAAATCTCCATACACTTATCACAACGAGGGTGAAAACGGCAACCACTCGGAAGTGCTGAAGGATCTGGCGGATTGCCTTTGATTGTAGTGAGAGACTCGACATCTTCATCCAAACTCGGTATCGAATTAAACAATCCCTTTGTGTAAGGATGTCCGGGTGTTTCATACATGTCCTTTACCGGAGCGTATTCAACTATTGAGCCTGCATAAATAACCGATACATAGTCACAGATTTCAGCTACAACCCCCAAATCATG
Source organism: Catonella sp. (assembly GCF_057250765.1). NCBI lineage: Bacteria > Bacillati > Bacillota > Clostridia > Lachnospirales > Lachnospiraceae > Catonella > Catonella sp. The sequence goes on along the minus strand of NZ_DBHIEC010000017.1, from coordinate 20,611 downwards.
TGTAATAAGAATCATAGAAGTATCGTATTTTTCTTTGAGGTTCTTCATAAGCTCAAGTACCTGTGCCTGAATGGTTACATCAAGTGCCGTAGTAGGCTCATCTGCTATGATGAGCTCAGGATTGCAGGCAAGGGCCATAGCTATAACCACCCTTTGTTTCATACCCCCTGAGAACTGATGAGGATAATCGTTGATTCTTTCCTTACGAATACCAACTACCTCTAACATTTCCTCAGTTTTTTTGCGAAGTTCTTCCTTTGACAGCTTCTGATGAAGCTCAATTACCTCGCTTATCTGCTCACCTACAGTCATAACAGGATTCAAAGATGTCATCGGGTCCTGAAAAATCATAGATATTTTATTACCTCTGATATTAAACATGTCTTTTTCAGGAACAGTCATTAGATCCTGGCCTTCAAGAATAATTTCACCTGAAGTTATTTTCCCCGGAGGCGACTGTATCAGCTTCATTACCGCCAGTGCTGTAGTAGTCTTACCAGCACCTGTTTCCCCAACAAGACCTAAGGTTTCTTTTCTTCCTATCTTGAGACTTAGATTGTTAACTGCATAGACCTTGCCGGAATCTGTGTCAAACGCAACCGATAGATTGCGTATATCTAATAATTCTGCCACCTTTTCTCCTCCTCTATCGTTTTAGCTTTGGATCAAGGGCGTCTCGAAGTCCGTCACCCAGTACATTTAATGCAAAGATGGTGGTAACAATTGCAAGTCCTGGAAACAGTGTCATATGCACATAGTCACGAATATATGCACGTCCTCCGGAAAGCATTGCACCCCACTCAGGCGTAGGTGGTTCGAGTCCCAAGCCGATGAAGCTAAGTCCCGCTGCATTGATGATTGCATAAGCAACACCCAATGTAGCCTGCACAATTATTGGAGCCATACAGTTAGGAATAATATGCTTAAATATTATTCTAAAGTCACTTGAACCATTAGCCTTAGCTGCTTCTATAAATTCCATATCTCTAATTGACAATACCGATGACCTTACAAGCCTCGCATAGCTCGGGATTGAGGCTATGCCGACTGCCATCATAAGATTGGTAAGTCCGGGACCTAGTGCCGCCATGATTGCGATTGCAAGCAGAGTATCAGGAACAGCCTGTAAGATATCAATAAATCTCATAAGAAGGATATCTACTTTTCCGCCGTAATATCCTGTTAACGCTCCAAGGGTTACTCCTATAATAAGAGAAATACTTACCGATATAAAGCCGACTTTAAGTGATACTCTTGAACCGTAAACAACTCTACTGAATATATCCCTTCCAAGGTCATCTGTGCCAAACCAGTGCTTAGAATTTGGAAGCTGGAACTGATTTTTCAGATCCTGCTGTGCATAACTGTAGGGAGCAATCTGGTCTGCAAATATGGCAACCAATACAAGAAAAATTATAATTACCAGTCCTACCATCGCCAATTTGTTTCGTTTCATACGAATCCAAATATCTCTAAGATTTCTCAAGCGACCGTGGCTGCTTTGCTTTTTACTGTCTTTCCCCATAATGCCCTCCTATATATACTGCGTTTTGATACGCGGATCCACATAGGTGTACAATATATCCACAATCAAATTCACAACACTGAATGTCACCGCAACAAACAATACCGAGCCTAAAACAAGAGGAGCATCTCGCATTTTTATTGAGTCAACCATTAGTCTTCCAATGCCCGGAATAGAGAATATAACCTCAGTCATAAGAGCTCCGCCGAGGAGTTGTCCAAACTGTGTTCCTATAATTGTGATTATAGGAATAAGGGCATTTTTAAGTGCATGCTTCCATATAACTACATTTTCTTTTTGTCCTTTTGCTTTTGCAGTCTGTATGTAGTCCTTACGTATAACCTCAAGCATTGCAGATCTCGTCATTCTCGCAATTACAGATACTGACTGGGAACCAAGTGCTATAGTCGGAAGTATCATTTGCGGAAATGTATCAAAACCTGATGATGGAAGCAACCTTAATTTAACAGAGAATAGCATAATAAGTAGGAGACCAAGCCAGAATACCGGCATTGATATACCTATAAGGGCAAATATCATAGCAATGTTGTCAAAGATAGAATATTGCCGCCTTGCACAGACAATTCCTATAGGTACCCCCAGCAAGACTGCAAATAAGATTGCTGTAAATGCGAGGCGAACTGTTGCGCCTGCTCGTGATAATATCTCCCTCGTCACTGGACTTTTTGTAATATATGAATTCCCCAAATCAAAGTGAAAAACTATATTCTTGATATATCTGCCATACTGCACAAGGAAGGGATCATTTAGTCCCATTTCTTCACGCAGCTCCTTAACAGCGGACTCTGGCGCCGAAGGTCCGAGCGCATTGCGGGCAGGATCCCCGGGAGTCAGGTATAAAAGCCCAAATACTATGAAACTTACACCAATAATAACCGGTATAAGGTAAAGTATTCGCTTTATAATGTATTTAATCATGTGTTACACCTTCCCTTTGCAAAGGGGACTGGGGAAATACATCCACAGCCCCCACATTATATTGACTATATTTTCAAACTCATTTATTTGGCACGTTTGATTTGTGTGAAATGGTGCCATCCAAATGGAGACAGTTGCAAATTCTCAATATCCTTCTTTGCACCTGCTGTAATCTCCTTGTTGTGAAGAGGTACCCAGGCATTTATTCCCATAACATATTCCTGAGCCTCTTTGTAAAGTTCTCCTCGTTTACTCTTATCACCCTCGTATCTGGCGTCATCCAGTAATTTATCTAGCTTCGAATCCTCTAAGAATGCGTAATTACCTCCCTCACCCTTAGCGGATGAATGGAAGCAAGGATACATAAATGTATCTGGATCAGGAGAATCTGCTGTCCAAGCTATCATGTACAAGTCATGATTTCCTTTTTTAATTAAGTCATTAAATGCTGACCACTCAAGCACGTTGATAGATGCCTCAATACCTACCTCTGCAAGCTGTTCTTTCATTGCTGTGGCCATGTCTACACGGTCTTTATTTTCATTTGTAGAAATGGTGAGCTTAAGGTTTGACTGACCTGCTTCTTTTAATAAAGCTTTCGCCTTTTCAACATCCCTTCCTTTAAGCTTTAGCTGATCAGAGATTGAGAACTCAAGAGTTGGAGGCAATACACCTGTAGCTGTCTTACCAAGGTTGTGGAATACTGCTTTCACAATGGAATCAGTATCAAGTGCGTAAGAGATGGCCTCTCTAACCTTTGGATCTGTAAATGGAGCCTTTGAACAGTTAAATCCAAGATAAGTAAGACCGTAGTCAAGTGACTTAACAAGCTGTAAATCAGGATTTCCTGATACCTTATCAAGATCGTTTGCTACTATATCAAGTGCAATATCAACACCACCGGACTCAAGCTCGATAACACGGTTACTTGGCTCTGGGATTATTCTAAACTTCAATGTCTGAAAATCAGTTTTTTCTCCGTGATAATCCTCAAAACGCTCTAATACCATATTGTCTGCCTTTGACCAGCTTACAAATTTAAGTGCATTTGTGCCTACAGGATTACGAGCGTAATTGTCACCTGCTTCAGTTACTGCCTTTTCATTGACGATTGAGCCACCAGTATGGCAAAGTGCTGCAATTATACCTGCAAAAGGTTTAGTCTGCTTGAACTCTACTGTATAATCGTCTGTTGCCTTAATAGTAGAAGGATCAATGGAAGCAAAAAGATGCTTAACATTAGGAGCTTCAGCAGCTCTCTTTAAGCTGAAAACCACATCTGATGCCTTCATTTCTTCTCCATTGTGAAACTTAATGCCTTTTTTAAGCTTAAATATGTAGGTTAAATCATCAGGATGCTCGTAACTTTCAGCAAGACATGGTGAAATCTCACCTGTTTTGTCGTCAATCTTTACAAGTCCTTCGTAAATCTGAGCCATAGCATTACTTGACTGGTTGTCATTAGTTAGTACCGGATCAAGAGAAATTGAATCACCCGAAAGTGCGATTGTAAGAGTATCTCCGCCCCCACTTGCACCTTTACAACCAACTAAAAGACATACGATTAACAACAGCGCCAAACTTCTTAAATTCTTTCTCATAAAGTTCCCTCTCCTTCTTAATCTTAATTTGTTTTTGATTTGGATGCCTGATATATGTGACATCCACTGATGCTAATTATTGTGTTAAGTCACTCCCTATCCTCTTTTTTCCTTATCCCCCCCATTACATTCATTAGAATTAAAATTTCATTTTCTTTTTTGTGTTTTTTATGCTCTCTTCTTTTCTTCTTCAATGTAACACCTTTTTATATCTAAGTCAATCCTTATTTGTAATATTTGTACAATTAATTTCTATAATTTTTAATTATTTTGCTGTTTATGATATCAAATATCTTATATAATTAATTTTAATCATCATTTTGACACTTTAAACTGTTAAATTTCTTATTTATATGTTATTATTTTATATCGCATCAGTTGCTGATTAAGAAAATTATCTTTATGCTTTCAATATGCTTTATTTAAAAATAAAAAGACCCTCCGATTTCCGGAAGATCTTTTCTACGGCTAATTCTCTACACACCCTCTAACTCATCAATCGTAGACTGTTATTAGCTTCTTAGCTTTCAAGTTATAGGTATATTTATCATATCCACTCTTATTCTTGGCACTTGATACCCCTATGTAGAGTTCCTTATCTGTGCCCCCAAGCAGGACATAGCCCTTGCCTGAAATTATCTTATAGGATTTCTTGGTCTTGATATCAAGCTTATATATCACACCCTTGTTACTCACATTTTTGGAGTAATACAGCTGTTTACCGTTTGTAACAATCTTTTCTGAGGTAGCTTTCTTTACAAGACTTGTTGTCTTACCTGCTGACTTTGATACCTGCACTATATTTCTAACATTCATTTTCTCGGTCTTATCATATTTCTTTGCAGTCAACTTATAAGTTAAGTCTCCTATTGTTACCTTACCTGCAGAGTACATCTTCTTTGTGTTCTTAGCTGAAGACTCGGTTAAGTCTACTTTGTTGCCGTAGAAGTCTTCACCTTTACCTGTCTTTTTCGATACATAATACCAATTGTAGGTCGCTGTATGACCTTCACCATTTCCATCATCAACATTTTCATAGATATGTATGTTTACAATATCTCCCTCTACGCTGTCTATTTCCACGGTAGCTTTGTTCTCCCCGCCATTATTGCCAAAATACTTTTTTGCAAGCTTAAGTATTTCATCATCAGTATAACCTTTCGCAGCCAGTACATTGCGAGACCTCACACTCCCGGGTTTTACGTCAGCAACTATATTTTTAGTTCTTAAAGTTTCCCCAGCAACAGCCTTTTCTTTATTTACTGCAGTAACACCTGATATAACAAGCGAACCAATCAACAATAATGATAAATTTTTAATTCTCATCTTGAACCTCCCTTTAGTGCTGCATTTCGCATATATTACATAGTCTCTCGAGCATTTGCTTTCTCAGTGTATCCCTCACTTAGGTGCCTGATGATAGAAATATACCATGTGATTTAGTTGTAATGGTGTCACGATATTTACAATTTTTTTACAAAATTATAAAAAACCGCAAATAAACTATTACAGTCTACTTGCGGTCTATGTCTTATATCAGAAAGACTTATCTCTTAATCGTAACCTCTTTTTCATTACTCCAGTCTGAGTACGCCTTAATCTTGTTCTTCTCCTTATAGGCTCTTACACGGCAATAGTATGTATATGTTCTCCATGAATTGCTTATATTAAGCCCCTTAAATGTAAATGATGTCTTCTTCGCACCTTTTACGAGCTTTGTAGTCACATCACTGCTAAAGTCACCTGTTGTAGATATCTGAACTTCATAGCCCTTAACTGACTTTACCTTCTTCCAGGTTGCTTTTAATTTACCTGACTTGATATTCCTTACTGAAGCAAGCTTTACCTTGGAAGGTCCACTTACAAAAGAAGTAGTAAACTGATAGTTACCTGTTTTATTTCCTGAACACATTAAGGAATAGCTTCCCTTTGGTATCTGGAAGGTTAATGTCTTGGTTCCCTTGATTATGTCTGAAACCTTGTAATTAAAGCTTCCCTCATCATTTAAAAGGCTTAACTCCATGCCTTCCATCTTAGCAATCAGCTTAAGACTAAGAGCTCCTGTTTTATTTACTGAAAAACCATAGTAATCTACATCATCATTCTTTGCTAACTGTCCTTTTACAGTCTGTCCTACAGCTATCTGAAACTTGCTTGAAAGGTCATTGTTGCGGTCATCCTGTGTCTCATTAAACGATTCTTCTGAAGGAGTAAATACCCACTTGAAGTTAGCCGCTGTCTTATCCCAGTTTGATGTAACCTTGATATAATAATCTCCACCAATCAGATTCATATCGTAGGTATAAGTATTAGTAGCATTTCCGTATAAGGTTTGTACCTCTTTTTCAGAAGCATCATAGATATAGAAGTTAACATACTCCCCAGTCACTGAGGTAATCTGTGTGAGCTTACCTGAAGAAGGTAGTGTAAGCTTATAAGTTACCTCTTTAGAACCATTGTGCTCGTAAATCGTATCAAACTGCGCTATGGTTAGGTTAGTCCAGGCCTTTGCTTCGGAAGGCTTCAGCACACCAAAAACCGTTACAAAGACTAACATCATCGCCAGTGCTAACGCACTTTTTCTCTTAAAATTACTCATGCTCTTCTTACCTCTCCTTATATTGTTTTATTCGTTCATTCAAAGCTTATGACAATATCATAAGGTTCATTGCACCGACACACATCGACAGCTTTGAATACCGGTTAACAATACTATGATACCCCTATAATCATCCTTTTTCAAGCTATATTTAACAATTGTTTTTAGTCTTAACCCGCATATCCTATGTTGTTATCCTATCTAAGTACCACCATTATAACTTGTACTATCCAACTAATATGAACTCCTTTAACAGCTTTTTATTCTTACCACCTAGATCTAGCATGTATATTTTAGAAACTGCTTCACCATTTATTTGCACAAGGGCTTTACTTCCGCATAATCTTACCTGTGCAATTCCCATATAGTTGTCATCTGCTTTCTTGACCGTTAATATCGTTTTGTATTCCCATGCCCCATCTTTATAGGTGCCTGCTCTTAGCTCTTTATTACTAAACACAAGTTTTGTTTTAGTAGAGGCATCATATAACTGTGAAAGTACGACATTTTTCTCTTCTTGTCCTGTCTTAAAGTCAAACCATTTGGTATCTGGCTTCTCATCGACATACTTTGCTCTGGAGTAGTACATATTTTCTCCTGATAGCCCAAGAGTGTAATACTCTCCCTTTTTAACCACTTTTTTATGTCCTCCATCCATATCCATTTTATAAATGCCTAGAGTTTTACTGTCACCATACTTCTGCACTTTTTCAGCTATATAGTATATTGAATTACCTGATACCACTGGAGAACGCCCAATTGCAAGTTCCTCAACTTTCCCATCTTTTGTGACTTTGTATATGGAGCGCCATACAGGGTTGGAGCCATTGGTTCTCACTCCCAGAAAATAATTTTTATAGAGTTTAAGACTATCAAATCCATAATAGCCGTATTTTTTGCCTTTTAGTACTCCCGTTTCTTTCCCGGTTGTAATATTTCTCTTTATTGTGTTGTACTTTGACTTCTTAAAGCTTCCAGAGTTGATACTATAATATATATTCTTCCCATCAGAGGACGCACCAAATAAATGCTCTCCATACCCTTGGCTTTCAATAACTTTTGAGCCGTCTATAGCTTGCTTAGTCTTTACATCCGCCTTCACCTTATCGGGAGAAAGAAAAAGCCCTGAAAGTATCGTGGTTCCAGCTAAACATAATGCGATTATCTGCTTACTAATCCTCATATACATTTCCTCCGTTTTTAGTTGATAGTACTTTAGTTGATACATTATTACGATATTTGCATAGAATTATAGTTCTTGTATGTTGTCATGTCAACCTGAAAAAAGCCCCCAAGGAAATCCCTGGAGGGCTCAAATTTACTTAATTGATAATCATTCAGTTACAATTACTCAATGATAGTAGCAACCTTACCTGATCCAACTGTTCTACCACCCTCACGGATAGCGAAACCAAGACCAGCTTCCATTGCAACCGGGTGAATAAGTTCAACAGTAATCTCTGCGTTATCACCAGGCATACACATCTCTGCATCGCCATTAAGTGTAACTACACCTGTAACATCAGTTGTTCTGAAGTAGAACTGTGGACGATAGTTGTTGAAGAATGGAGTATGACGTCCACCCTCTTCCTTTGAGAGAACGTATACCTGAGCTGTAAACTTCTTGTGGCAAGTTACACTGCCTGGTTTACAAAGAACCTGTCCTCTTTCAATCTCATCACGGTTAACACCACGGAGAAGAGCACCGATATTATCACCAGCCTCAGCTGTATCAAGAAGCTTACGGAACATCTCGATACCTGTAACTGTTGTCTTTCTATTCTCCTCACGTCCACCAACGATCTCAAGTTCGTCGTTAAGGTGAAGTGTACCACGCTCTACTCTACCTGTAGCAACTGTACCACGACCTGTAATTGTGAATACGTCCTCTACAGGCATAAGGAATGGCTTATCTACATCACGCTCTGGATCTGGGATGTAAGAATCAACTGTATCCATAAGTTCCATAATCTTATCTCCCCAAGGACCATGTGGATCCTCAAGAGCCTTAAGAGCTGAACCTCTAACGATTGGGCATCCCTTGAAGCCATACTCTTCAAGCTGCTCTGTAACTTCCATCTCTACGAGATCGATAAGCTCCTCATCATCAACCATATCACACTTGTTAAGGAATACTACGATGTAAGGAACACCTACCTGACGGCTAAGAAGGATGTGCTCTCTTGTCTGAGCCATAACACCGTCTGTAGCAGCAACAACGAGGATAGCACCGTCCATCTGAGCAGCACCTGTGATCATGTTCTTAACGTAGTCAGCATGTCCAGGGCAGTCAACGTGTGCATAGTGTCTCTTCTCTGTTGAGTACTCTACGTGAGCTGTAGAGATAGTAATACCTCTTTCTCTCTCTTCCGGAGCCTTATCAATGTTTGCGAAATCTACAGCATTGTTTCCCTGTACTCTCTCAGAAAGAACCTTTGTTATAGCAGCTGTAAGTGTTGTTTTACCATGATCTACGTGACCAATGGTACCAATATTACAATGTACTTTACTTCTCTCAAATTTAGCCTTTGCCATTTTGAATCTTCCTCCTTAATTATGGAAAATATTGTGATTACTTCATCACTTTTCTAATTATCAGGTTGACTTTACAACTTTGTTAAAATGTACTAAAGCCAACCATATTAAGTCCTATTATATTCTAAAAACTGTCTATTTGCAAGCATAATTATTATAATTACTTGCCAGCCCTTTCCTGGCTTCTTGCTGAAAGAACTTTTTCCTGAACGTTCTTTGGTACCTGCTCGTAATGATCAAAGAACATTGAGTAGTTACCACGTCCCTGAGTTCTTGAACGAAGGTCTGTCGCGTATCCGAACATCTCTGCAAGTGGTACAAAGCCTTTAACCATCTTACCACCACCGATGTCTTCCATACCCTCAATACGTCCACGGCGTGAATTGATATCACCAATTACATCACCCATGTACTCTTCAGGCATTGTTACTTCAACCTTCATGATAGGCTCAACCAGAACTGAACCACCCTTATTCATAGCGTCCTTCATAGCCATAGATCCTGCTACATGGAATGCCATTTCTGAGGAGTCAACTTCGTGGTAAGAACCATCGTATACGTTTGCGTGTACACCGATAACAGGGAATCCGCCAAGGATACCTGCTCTTGTAGCCTCTTCGATACCATCAAAGATAGGCTGGATGTATTCCTTAGGAATAGCACCGCCGACAACGGTAGACTCGCACTTAAATGTCTCTTCTGAGTTAACATCAAGTGGTGCAAACTTAACCTTACAGTGACCATACTGACCACGTCCACCGGACTGTCTGATGTACTTAGCTTCAACTTCGCAAGGCTTTGTAAGAGCTTCTCTGTATGCAACCTGAGGTGCACCAACGTTAGCTTCTACATTGAACTCACGAAGGAGACGGTCAACAATAATCTCAAGGTGAAGCTCACCCATACCTGCGATAATTGTCTGTCCTGTCTCTGTATCGGTATGTGCCTTGAATGTAGGGTCCTCTTCAGCAAGCTTAGCAAGAGCCTCACCAAGCTTACCCTGACCTGCCTTTGTCTTAGGCTCGATAGCGAGCTCGATAACAGGCTCTGGGAATTCCATTGACTCAAGGATAACAGGATGCTGCTCATCACAGATGGTATCACCTGTTGCTGTAATCTTAAGACCTACAGCAGCAGCTATATCTCCTGAGAATACCTCCTCAATCTCAGTACGCTTGTTAGCGTGCATCTGGAGGATACGGCCTACTCTTTCCTTCTTGCCCTTAGTAGCATTAAGCACATAAGAACCTGACTTAAGGATACCTGAGTAAACTCTAAAGAAAGCAAGCTTTCCTACGAATGGGTCAGTCATAATCTTGAATGCAAGTGCTGAGAATGGCTCCTCATCAGATGAGTGTCTAACCACCTCGTTACCGTCAGGATCAACACCTGTGATATCAGGGATATCTGTAGGTGCAGGCATATACTCGATAACTGCATCAAGAAGCTTCTGAATACCTTTATTTCTATATGCTGTACCGCAGCAAACAGGAATAGCCTTACACTCAATTGTTCCCTTACGAAGAGCTGCCTTAAGAGCAGGAACTTCAGGAATATTGCCGTCAAGGTACTCCATCATAAGCTCGTCATCAAGCTCACAGCACTTTTCAACGAGTTCGTCATGATAGATTGCTGCATCATCTTTTAAATCATCAGGGATATCAGTAACCTTGATATTCTCTCCCTTATCTCCTTCGAAGATGTAAGCCTTCATCTCAAACAAATCAACAACACCTACAAATGTATCTTCTTTTCCGATTGGAAGCTGAAGAAGCACTGGGTTCTTGCCGAGCTTTGTCTTAATCTGGTCTACTGCTCCGTAGAAGTTAGCACCAAGTATGTCCATCTTATTTACATAAGCCATACGAGGTACGTTGTACTGATCAGCCTGTCTCCATACGTTTTCAGACTGAGGCTCAACACCGCCCTTAGCACAGAACACGCCTACAGCACCATCAAGTACACGAAGTGAACGCTCAACCTCGACTGTGAAGTCAACGTGTCCAGGTGTATCAATGATGTTGATACGATGTGCTAATGCGCCCGGCATTGGCTTACCCTCTTTTTCAAGAGTCCAATGGCAGGTTGTCGCTGCGGATGTGATGGTTATACCTCTTTCCTGCTCCTGAGCCATCCAGTCCATGGTAGCAGTACCTTCGTGGGTATCACCAATCTTATAGTTTACACCAGTGTAGAATAAGATACGCTCTGTAAGAGTAGTCTTACCTGCATCGATATGAGCCATAATACCGATATTTCTGGTTCTTTCAAGTGGATATTCTCTCTTAGCCAACGATTTTTCCTCCAATTACCAGCGATAATGAGCGAATGCCTTGTTAGCATCAGCCATCTTATGCATATCCTCTTTCCTCTTAACTGCCGCTCCGGTGTTATTGATAGCATCCAGTATTTCGTTAGCAAGTCTTTCTTCCTGTGTCTTCTCACTTCTTGCGCGAGAAAATGTGGTAAGCCATCTAAGTGCTAACGCCTGTCTTCTTTCAGGTCTAACCTCAACAGGCACCTGATAGGTAGCACCGCCGATACGGCGAGCCTTTACTTCAAGTACAGGCATGATGTTATTCATAGCCTCTTCAAAAGCATCTACTGCTTTTTTGCCGCTCTTCTCTTCAACACGAGCAAAAGCGCCATATACGATCTTCTGTGCTACGCCCTTTTTACCGTCAAGCATGATGTTGTTAACTAATTTAGTAACAAGCTTGCTGTCGTAAATTGGATCTGCGAGCACGTCTCTTTTTACTATATGTCCTTTACGTGGCACGTTTCTTCCCTCCTACATAGAATTCTGATTACAGATTCTTAGGTACTCACTATCATTATTAGTGTCCGTGCTGGGGTAAATCTTACTTTGTTTCTTAATATTCCTGCACTCCAACTCGCAGATGCTTTGCATCTTGCTCGTTTGGGCGGGAGCTAAGCTCCCACCCTTAATCAAACCTCCTAAACCACCGTGCATAAGTAAACTTATGCGGTGTTTTCGGTCGGTTTGATTCGAGTGCCGGATTTTATCTCTTATGTAAAAATTAATCCCGCACTTTTAATCCTAAAATCCTTGTTCGATTGTTCGCTAATTATTTAGCTTCCTTTGGTCTCTTAGCACCGTATTTACTACGAGCCTGACGTCTCTTAGCAACACCTGCTGTATCAAGGGTACCACGAACAATATGATATCTTGTACCTGGAAGGTCCTTTACTCTTCCTCCACGGATAAGAACAACACTATGCTCCTGAAGGTTGTGTCCTTCACCCGGGATGTAGCTTGTAACCTCGATACCGTTAGAAAGACGTACTCTGGCAATCTTTCTAAGCGCTGAGTTAGGCTTCTTAGGTGTAGCTGTTCTAACTGCTGTACACACGCCTCTCTTCTGTGGAGAAGACTGTTCAACAGTAGTCTTTCTTAAGGAGTTAACTGACTTCTGCAAAGCAGGAGAGTTAGACTTCTTAGTAGCTGTCTGTCTACCCTTTCTTACGAGCTGATTAAAAGTTGGCATTAATTTTCACCTCCTATTTTCTTATTTTTTAGTACCGTGTACATATCTGCACACAAAATCTACGCATGTTAAGCATGCGTAATTGCAATTATATTACATTTTTCAGACTCTGTCAAACAAAATTTTATGCCGTATTTCCGCCTTGTAGTTCTCCATATAAATTATCTATAAAATATAGCCTTTACGACACTTCATCACTCCACAAACTCATACATTTCCTTAGCATCGTCCTTCTTCACCGTCTCAGCTATCTCTGTGACCCTGACCTTTATCTGCTTGTCGCCAAAACCTATAGTTATGATATCTCCTATCTTAATCTCGGTTCCTGCCTTTGCCTGCTTGTCATTTACATAGACTCTTCCGGCATCACAGGCAGACTTAGCCACCGTTCTTCTTTTAATAAGCCTTGATACTTTTATATACTTGTCTAATCTCATACTTCTCCTTATTCAGTACCTGCGCTCACCTCAGCCGCTCTTTTGTACATTGCCCGGGGGCAGGCTTCCTTTACACAATCCTCACATCCTACGAAAGGTTAATACTAAAAAAGAGGAGCCATCCTTTGCAGACAGCCCCTCGCCTCTTATGAGTTAATTACTTCTTTGACTTTGTGTTAATAGCATCTTTAAGAGCCTTACCAGCCTTAAACTTTGCTGCGTTTGATGCAGGTATCTTAATAGTCTTCTTTGTCTGTGGGTTTCTTCCTTCTCTTGCAGCTCTCTTTGATACTTCAAATGTACCAAATCCTACTAACTGAACTTTTCCACCCTTCTTGAGTTCCTCAGTAACAACCTCCACAAAAGCCTTAACAGCCTTCTCTGCCTCAACTTTCTTCAACTCAGTTTTTTCAGCGATAGCTGATACAAGTTCTGCCTTATTCATGGAATAAATCCTCCTATAATTTTCTAGTGCGAGCATAACCCCGCTCACAAAATAAGTCTACAAGATACTTATAAACTTATTATTCGGATTTGTCAAGTCATTTTCAAGGAAAATAGTTGATTTTTAGGCACATCGGTAATATTTTCCCAGATTTTCTTCCTTATTCTCCATCGATGTCAAGCCCGCTAATGTCGATTCTATCAATGTTTTCCCAGTAAATCTCTGCTGTATAGGCGTTTTCCCAAGAGTTATAAGCATCCTTAAATAATTTTTTGGCTTCATCCCCTTTTACGCCTGCTTCACTTGAAAATCCGTCAAAAAACTTTGTAGCCATATAATTTTCCAGATAAATCCCTGTTATCAGTTCCTCATCCAGATAATACTTGGCCTTAAGCATGGGATCTATGCCCTTTAGCTGCTCTTTTGCAGCCCTTTTTATCTCTTCTTCTTCCTCAGTTGTCAGTCTATATCCTTCGCTTTTAGCCTGATTGACTATTACCTTCAGTCTGGCAATTTCCTCTATAATATCTGACTTTAGCTCATCCTCCACTCTTCTGCCATTTTGGACTATATCCCAGACCTTATCACCAAGTAAGGCCTCATAGTCCTTCTTTGTAGCAAGAAGATAGAATTCAAACTCAGGATAATACACCGTTTCATTGCCTATTTTTATTATAGGTATCTCTGCGCTTACCATCCGTGCAGGAGCAAAAATCTGAGCCTGGGATATAATCTCATCAGTTTTTTCCCCTACACCAGGTATCTCTTGATTTCGGTAGTAAAATACAGCCGAAAGTATTCCTAAGAACATCAATACAAATGCGCCTAGCTTAACCGGCAGATTCCTTCTCATTATCCCTCCTTTTCCTCTTTCAGTCTGCAAAGCGAAAGCTCCTTTACAAGCCACATAAGAGCCTTAATCTTATCCTCCGCCTTTATCTTATGCACTCCGTCTCCAAATCTGTATTCAAAGTTTGTATCCTTACCGCTCTTTAGCTTTAACCTGCCCTCACTCTCAGCCATTAGAGAGCCCAGCTTATTCACATCAAACTTAATATCAGTATATATGTCTATCCTAGCCTTTTCATCCCTGATCTCAACCTTCGTAGCCCCTGCCTCGTGAGCAAGCTGCCTTATATAAGATATATTTATAAGGTTATCTAGGGCATCAGGCATCTCGCCATAGCGGTCTATAAGCTCATCCTTTAGCTCAAGCAGCTCTTCATCAGAATATATAGTAGCTATTCTCTTGTACATTTCAAGCCTTGATACTTCGTTTCTTATGTATTCGGCTGGAATATAGGCTGATATCTCAATATCTACCAAGGTATCATATTCATCAGCAGATACAGCCTCTCCCTTAAGCCTCTTTACTTCCTCGTTAAGCATCTTGCAGTATAGGTCATAGCCAACCGCCTCCATATGGCCCGACTGGCTCTTACCAAGAAGATTTCCCGCTCCCCTTATCTCAAGATCTTTCATAGCTATCTTAAACCCTGAGCCAAGATCTGTAAACTCCTTAATTGCCGCGAGCCTCTTTTCTGCAATTTCCTTAAGCATACGGTCACGCTTGTACATAAGAAAGGCATAAGATGTCCTCGAGCTTCTGCCCACTCTTCCTCTTAGCTGGTAAAGCTGCGAAAGCCCCATCTTATCGGCATCGTCTATGATAATGGTATTAACATTGGATATATCAAGCCCCGTCTCTATGATAGTCGTAGATACAAGGACGTCTATTTCACCATTAATGAACTCAAACATTATCCTTTCAAGCTCTCTCTCATTCATCTGCCCATGTGCATATGAAACTCTTGCGTGAGGCACCATTTCAGCTATCTTGCCCGCCACATCTTCTATACCGTTTACCCTGTTGTACACATAGTAAATCTGGCCGTTACGCCCAATCTCCCTGTTTATCGCTTCTCTGATTATTTCGTCATCGTGTTCAAGCACATAGGTCTGAATAGGGATTCTGTCCACAGGAGGCTCTTCAAGCACCGACATGTCCCTGATTCCCACAAGGCTCATGTGTAGCGTTCTTGGTATAGGGGTCGCGGAAAGTGTGAGCACATCCACGTTTTGCCTTAGTTTCTTTATCTTCTCTTTATGGCTCACACCGAACCTCTGCTCCTCATCTATTATGAGGAGGCCTAAGTCCTTATACTTTATCTCAGCAGAAAGTACCTTATGAGTGCCGATAATGATGTCAATAAGGCCCGCTTTTAGCTTCTCCTTTATCTTCTTCGTCTCAGCAGATGACTTAAACCTCGATAAGAATTCCACTGTTATAGGGAAGTTCTGCATTCTTTTTGAAAATGTTGCAAAATGCTGTCCTGCAAGTATGGTAGTTGGTACAAGCATGACCACCTGTTTCCCTTCGGATACCGCCTTAAATGCGGCTCTTATAGCCACTTCAGTCTTTCCAAAGCCCACATCACCGCAAACCAGTCTGTCCATTATCCTTATGCTTTCCATGTCAGCCTTGACATCTTTTATTGCATTCAACTGGTCTTCTGTCTCATCATACGGGAACATTTCTTCAAATTCCTGCTGCCACACAGTATCCTTGCCATATCTAAAGCCTTCTTCCTGCTGCCTCTTAGCATAAAGCTCCACCAAATCCTTAGCTATCTCACCAATGGACTCCCTTACCTTGGATTTGGTCTTCTTCCACGCCTGTCCACCCACCCTGTCTATCTTTGGCTTGGCTCCGCTTGCACTTGAATACTTCTGTAATATATCAAGGTTGGTGGTAGGCACGAAGATACTTACATCACCGCTATAATCAACCTTTACATAGTCCTTGGTTACTCCCTCCACAGTAAACTTCTCTATACCTCTGTATACTCCGATTCCATGGTTTTCATGAATTACATAATCTCCCTCGTGAAGCTCTGAGAAATTCGCTATGGACGCCCCGTCTATCTTCTTTTTCTTTCTGTTTGTCTTCTTCTTTTCTGCTCCAAATATATCGCTTTCAGAGATAATAGCGAACTTAATAGAAGGGTATTCAAAGCCCCTCCTAAGATTACCCTGTATGGTAACAACTTCCCCGATTATAGGTATTCTTTCTCCATTTTCGAGGTAGTTTGCCATAAGTTCCCTCTCCCTAAAGTCCTCAGCAAGCCTCTCTGCCCTCGACTTTGAAGAGCTTACAACCACTACCCTGTATCCCTCTTTTTTGTACTTTGTTAAATCTTTGATAAGGGTTTCAAAGCTGTTATTATAAGGGTTAATGTTCCTTGAAAGCACATCAAACCTCTTTTTTGCTTCTATATCTCCCGTTCTCGTCTCTAGTAAGCTTAAAAGTACAGTATTCTTCCCTGCAAGTTTTGCAAGTACCTTTTTATAATCCCAGATTGTATCCGCCTGCTTTGAGAGAATGTAGCCCTTTTCAAGCCTGCTTCCCATACTCTCACGCCATTCAAAAGAAACAGCCTTACCCTTTTCCTCTATCCTTATAGGCTCATCTATGAAGAAGATGTCTTCCTCATTAAAATAATCAAAAAATGTCTCTGTCTCATCAAAGAAATAGTTGATGTAGCTGTCTATACCAAATGAACCGCCGTATATTTCAAGGTTATCCTTAAATTCCTCTATGGTGCAGTGTATTCTGGCAGCTTCCTCCGTCTTCATTTCAGCCCTAAGCCTCTTATACACCTCTTCTTTTTCTTTGTTCAGCCTTTTAAGTCCTTCATTCTTCCTCTCTTCATCTATAATTATTTCAGTTGCAGGATAGATGAGTAACTCCTCCACATTCTCAATGGAGCGCTGGCTCTCCACATCAAAAGCCCTAATAGAGTCGATTTCATCTCCCCAGAACTCGAGTCTCATAGGTGTTTCCTCTGTAAGCGGGAAGATGTCAAATATATCTCCCCTTACTGCAAACTGTCCCTTTCCTGATACCTGGGAGGTCTTTTCATAGCCAAGGACTGCAAGCTTTTTGCTAAGTTTAGATATATCAAAGCTGTCACCCACTGACAGCCTTACTATCCTCTCCTTGACATAGGAAAGCGGCAGCACCCTGTCAAGTCCCGCCTCTAAACTTAAAATCACCGTTGAGGGTTTCTCCTCAATCAGCCTCTTTATTACCTCAAGCCTGCCGCTTACTATCGCATTGCCATGCACATCTGCCGCAAAAAACATAATGTCCTTCGCAGGATATATAACAGCTTTTTTATCATAAAGCTTCATATCAGCTTGGATTTCCCTGGCTCTTATCTCGTCATAGGTTATTATGACCTTATGCCTTTTGTCCGCGGCCTCCGACAGGGTTTCTATTATATTACACTTTTGAGCATCCATACAGCCTGTGATAAGTACAGGCAGCTCCTTTTTATTGATGCAGTTTAGAGCCTTATCTATCTCAGAAAGTTCCAAAAGTGGTTCAGTAAGTAGATTCATCTTGTCTCCTTATACCGAGATTTTCATTCCATTATACTTATTCATGGCTGCCTCTGCCCCTTCCTTCATTACGGTCAGTATGGCAGCCCCTGCATTTTCTATGACCTTCCTTATAAGTGGCTCGGTATCCCTGTCAAAGCCTGACAGCACGTGGTCTGCAAGGTCGCCTCCTTCAGGCTTTCCACCCACACCGAGCTTTAGGCGGATGAATTCATTGCCGCCAAGATGAGATATGATACTCTTTATGCCGTTATGTCCTCCTGCACTACCCTTAACCCTTATCCTGATATTGCCGGGCTCAAGGTCTATGTCATCCTGTATGATGATTAGCTCAGTAGTCTCATCTACCTTGTAGAAGTTAACAGCCTCTCCCACTGCCTCACCTGATAGGTTCATGTAGGTCTGGGGCTTCATAAGAAGAACCTTCTCGCCCTCTATAAAGCCCTGTCCAAGCTTTGACTTAAAGCCTGTCTTTGAGAGCGAAATACCATATTTATCAGATAAATAAGTAATTACGTCAAAGCCTATATTGTGGCGTGTTCCTGCATATTTTCTGTCCGGATTCCCTAGTCCTGCTATTATATACATAATTTTCCTTCTTTCACTTATATTTACATGGATATAATAAGAGCCTTCATCTCCATTATTCTCATTTCCACATATTAAATCTATGGGAATATTCATATTAATTCCTGCCTCTCATTCTAGCATTATCCACGCCTAAAGACAATAAATATAATGAAAAACCATAATTCTAATTTGTAGAGCGCATAGATATAAAAAATGCACTTTAGAATTGAATTTAAAGCGCAAAAGCGATATCCTTATAAATGGAGCGAAGAGGTAGCGGATTCAAGACGATTCTTGATGTTTATGAGGCTCAGGAACGATACAAGGAAGAATTAAAGCCTGTGTTTTATACGGACGGATATAATTTTTTCCTGACTCTTTGGAATCTGAATTATGAATATAATAAAGCGCAAAATAAAGCGCAAAATAAAGCGCAAAATAACCAGATAACTAATCGCGAACATATATTACTTCTTCTTAAAGAAAATCCTTCATTAACACAAGTTGAGATATCAGAAATGATGAATAAATCCAGGAGAGCAATACAAATGCTGATGAAAGAACTTATTGATGAAGGTGTAATTGAACGGATTGGATCGAAGAAAATGGGGTCATGGATTGTAAAATAAAGGAGCAATTTGCCGTTTTTATTTCAGGAAGGACAAGTAAAGACAATGAAAAAAAGAGCAAAAACAATGCTAAGGCTATTATTAAGGATAGTAACAATTATTGTTTTCTTAATTTTGATTTGCTTTGTTTATCATAGGTATAGGCTTACTGTAGAGGAAAAATTAAGAAAGCCATTAGGACAGCTCATTGATATAAATGGGAAAAATATGAGTATATATGTGGAAGGGAGTGGTTCAAAAACACTTGTATTTTTATCGGGGGCTGGAACCTGCTCTCCCATTCTGGACTTTAAGTCGCTATACTCATTGTTAAGTAACAAGTATCGTATCGCTGTTGTTGAAAAGTTTGGATATGGATATAGTGATATTGTCGATGAAGATAGAAATATACAGACTATATTATCTGAAACAAGATTAGCTTTGCATAAAGCAGGAATCGATGGTCCGTATATTTTATGCCCGCATTCTATGTCTGGAATTGAAGCACTTTATTGGGCTCAGGAATACCCAGATGAAATCGAAGCAATCATAGGCTTGGATATGTCTGTACCGGAATGTTACAAGAATATAAAAATAAATCTTTCACTGATGAAACTCGGACAATATGCATCTGCTCTAGGAATTACCAGGCTAATTCCTGCACTTGCAGAAAGTGATGCCATAAAGCATGGAACATTGACTGATTATGAAAAGAATGTGTATAGAGCAATTTTTTATAACAGGACGGCAACTGTAACAATGATAAATGAAGCAAAGACTATTAAGGATAATGCAAGGATTGTAGAGCAAAATGGAGTGCCACAGGTTGATATGTTGTTATTTATTTCTAATGGCACTGGTGGAACTGGTTTTGATAAAGAAATATGGAGAAAAATAACGGAAGAATACATCAGAGAAGTGAAGTCTGGAAGGTATGTAGAATTGGATTGTCCACATTATGTG
Source organism: Catonella sp. (assembly GCF_057250765.1). NCBI lineage: Bacteria > Bacillati > Bacillota > Clostridia > Lachnospirales > Lachnospiraceae > Catonella > Catonella sp. The sequence goes on along the minus strand of NZ_DBHIEC010000017.1, from coordinate 476 downwards.
CATGATTACGAATATAGAAGAATAAGTAAGGAGATTAAAAACTTTTTGAGTGATTGATATTTATTAGTAATTTGAAGGGGCGGATATGGAGTTATAAATTTAAGTTGTCGGTATGAACACATTATACAAAGTTGACGCTTTGTTTTTGCGTTGCTCAGAGACGCATTGCGAAGCACCTAAGCCTATGAGCAATGCAAAAAGGTAGGAGCGTCACTTAGATTAAAAACAATCACATTAGCCCTACAAATCCTAATCTGGTGCTGGGAACGGTTCATAGTCACATCCATATGATTGAGTTTTTTGGTAAAATTGTTTCACCTTACAGGTGAATTGTAGTAAAATATAAAACTTTTAATAAACCACGGTAGCTTAGGCATTTTCGTAAAAGTTAGATTTTTAACTTCACGGATTCAGGACATTAACTATCCCATCATAAGCATTTTTGTCTTTTATCTCGTTGTGAGAAATCATAATTA
>NZ_DBHIEC010000016.1:0-65467 GCF_057250765.1 Catonella sp. | reverse complement strand
GCAAAGGAGAGTTTTACAATTTAACTGCAAGAAATGCACAACAATGCAAACATAATTGATAAGCTTAATCTAACTCTTAGGAGTATTGATACTGTAGAAGGTAAGAAACGCATCAGGGAGTTCTATGCCATGTCTCCGGAAGATGCTTACGAGATATTGGAGGCTATTGCAGAGATTAATTCTTTGCAGGATAATCTGAAACTATGGGAACAAACTTCAAAGGAGCAGGATGAAGAAGCTCAGGCTGAGGAAATAAAAAAATCGGTCAGCAATAGACATCATTTTCAGGATATAGAGTTCACATCAAGTACAACCGGAAAAAGCTATAGAGGCACAACTGGATCTGATGGGACCTTGTGTATAATTGAAAATGAAACAAATAGTGAGGTTGAAAATTTTAGTAAACCATCAAAAAAAGAAATAGTGGGTCAGGCTATTTTGGACTTAGGTGGTGATACTGATAAGGATGAAACACTATACCAGAGGTACAGAAAGCTCACTAAACTTATTCAGAATAGTAATGAAAGAATAGTCATAAATCGAAACTGATTTATTAGTTAAATCTCAGTTTTTCTTATCAATAGTGAGGAAAACCAAAAGTTAATCACACAAATTCTAAGTTGTAGGGCTAAAATAAGTTGCTAAGTAGACGCAAAAACTGATAAATATCCAGACTCGCTCCGGCATCCGCTTCGCTACGCCTAACGCGCTCGCTTAGGCATTATCAGTTTTTGCTGTTATCTTACCACACAGTGACGCTCCGAATGATAACATTTCAGACTCGCTCCGGCATCCGCTTCGCTCCGCCTAATGCGCTCGCTTAGAATTTATCATTCGGAGCTGGCACCTTAAATTTATACAAATAATAACTAGAATACCAAATGAAAGACAGCTACTCCCCCCAGCCCCCTTGTGGCTGATGTGTTTGTTTGCAATCATTCATCAATTAAACAGCCGGAGCTGATAATGCCTAAGCGAGCGCGTTAGGTTTTTCGTCATCATGTAAAAACTTAAAAATAGCACCTTGCAGAAAAACCGGAGCGAGTCTGGACATTTATCAGCGAAGGCGTGACTTAGTCAACAAAAAACACATTAGCCCTACAAATTGGAATTTGTAAATCTACTCAGGATTGCTTTACACAAAAGTCAAGCAAATCAAGGAATTAGATAATATTATGCCTGATAACCGACTAATCTCTCAACCAAAGATAACTACATCTTCATATAACTTTATAGCAGGTGGCAAAGCAAAATGCCGCCTGTTTTTTCTGTATTAAGTCTTATCAAATTTATATTTATTTGGTAAAATAAAAGCATTGGTTCATACCTTATAAGGCTAACCCTAAATTTGAAACCCATTTAACGATACTACCGTTAAAAGGTGAGTATGCAAACCCACTCAAAACAGGGCAAAATAAGGCATTTTAGGAGGATAAAAATGAAAACAAGCGTACTTTTTATCTGCCATGGCAACATCTGCCGCAGCACCATGGCACACTTTGTATTCCAAGACATGATTAACAAAGCAGGCCTTGCAGACGAATTCCTCATTGACTCCAAGGCAACCAGTACGGAGGCGCTTGGAGAATCCACCCACTATGGGACAGTGAAAAAGCTTAGAGAAGTGGGGGTACCTGTTCTGCCACATACCTCTACCCAGATAACTAAGAAAGATTACAGGGATTTTGACTACATTATCGCCATGGATACAAATAACCTTAGAAATCTGGATAGAATTCTAAATGGTGATCCGAAAAAGAAGATAAGAAAGCTGCTTTCTTTTGCAGGAAAAGATGGTGATATAGCAGATCCTTGGTATACCGGTGACTTTGATGCTACGTATAGAGACGTACTTGAAGGCTGTGAAGGACTATTAAAAGAATTAACAACAACATCACAATAAGTGATGCTCTTTACTTACTGACATTATTTTTAATCCGGAGGAAATTCATGTCTTCACTACTTTTAGCAGTCATCTATCTCATTTTCATAAGCCTGGGGCTGCCTGACTCTCTCCTTGGTTCAGGCTGGCCTAAGATGCAGGCTGTGTTTTCGGTACCCTCATCTTATGCGGGTTATGTATCGATGACTATATCATTTATGACAATCATATCAGCACTTCTAAGTCCTCGTATGATAAAGCACTTCCATACAAAATGGATTACGATAGTGTCAATAGGGCTTACTATAGCCGGGCTTTTAGGATTTTCAATGTGCAGCCATTACTGGATGCTGTTTATATTTGCTGTTCCTTATGGATTTGGAGCAGGAGCTATAGATGCATCGGTAAACCACTATGTGGCAAATAATTATTCGGGCTCGGTTATGAACTTTCTGCACTGCTTTTACGGTGTAGGAGCGGTGATAAGCCCGTATATTATGGCACTCGCACTTAAATACGCAAGGTGGAATGAGGGCTATAGTTGGACATCCTATATCCAGATGTTTATTCTTTTCGTGTGCATTATTTCCCTTCCTTTGTGGAAAACTAATGGCAAAGAAGAGGAAGAAGACCACAGTGACAGTGTTGGAATTAAAGAAGCGCTTAAGGTGCCTGCAGTTATTTTCACTTTGATTGCTTTCTACGCTTACTGCGCGGGAGAGGCTACCTGTTTCCTTTGGACTCCGAGCTATTTTGCAGGTACAAAGAGTGGGCTTAGTGCTGAAACTATCGCTTCGTTTGGCTCGCTTATCTTTGGTGGGCTTATGCTTGGAAGGCTGATTTCAGGATTTATTTCAAATAAACTGGGAGACAGAAGGCTTATACGCACAGGCATTTTCGTGGAATTATTAGGAATAATAATGGTATTTTTACCTGTGGAAAACTATATGGTGGCAGCCGCAGGCTTTGTAGTCATTGGAACCGGTATGGGGCCTGTCTATCCTGCTATCCAGCACATGGCACCTGCCAATTTTGGGAAGAAATACAGTGCAGCTGTTATAGGGCTTCAGATGGCAGCAGCCTATGTCGGAAGTACCTTTATGCCTATGATATTTGGGCTTCTTCAACAGAAAATCGGCATAGCCATTATGCCTACATTTCTCCTGATTTTTGCCATTATCAATTTTGTAATGCTTGAGTTAACCTATAGTAAAATAAAGGTAAAATCAGCCTAAACCCACACCATTTAACATAATCTCTTGACAGTCACATGGCTTAATAATACAATGTCTGAAGATAGAATATTTGACGAAAGTTAAAGTTTAGCCAATGTATTTAATGCTAAATCTAAGCAGGCATAGTTATTATTAAAGCCATGCGTCATAGAGATTTTTTTTTCGGAGGTAATTATGGAAAAGCCAAATATAATTTTCATTTTTTCTGACCAGCAGAGGGCAGATACTATGGGCTGTTATGGTCAGGAGCTTGATATAACACCTAATCTTGACAGACTTGCGGGTGAGGGAGTGCTTTTTAGAGATGCTTTTACCGCTCAGCCGGTATGTGGGCCTTGCAGGGCAATATTTCAAAGTGGCAAATATCCTACGGAAATAGGCTGCTACAGAAACGGCCAGTCCCTCCCAAGAGACATCAAAACTCTCGCTAACTATATGGAAGAGGCAGGCTATGAAAATGCCTATGTCGGCAAATGGCATCTGGCAAGTGACAGGGCAAGCTACAGCGTGCCTGCAAATCCTGACTATGAGACGCACGCCATACCTGAGGATAGAAGAGGTGGTTATAAGGGCTTTTGGAGGGTGTCTGATGTGCTTGAAGCGACCTCCCATGGCTATGACGGCTATGTATTTGATGAAAACATGAACAGGATTGACTTTAAGGGCTACAGGGTTGACAGGATTAATGATTTTGCACTTGAATTCCTTGATAAATATGATGGTAAAAAGCCGTTTTTCCTTACTGTTTCACACATTGAGCCGCATCATCAAAATGACAGGGCTGACTATGAGGGGCCTGACGGCTCTAAGGAGAGGTTTAAGGATTGTAAGCTGCCTAAGGACTTAGAGGTGCTTGAAGGAGATGCAAGACAGATGTACCCTGATTATCTGGGCTGCTGCAAGAGTTTAGACGATAATTTTGGAAAATTAGTTGATAAGCTAAAAGAAAAAGACTTATATGACAACACGATAATAATATACTCCTCAGACCATGGCTCTCATTTTAAGACAAGAAATAGAGAGACTTACTTAAAGGGCTCTGATGACTACAAGAGAACCTGCCACAGCTCTGCACTTAAGGTACCTCTAATAATCGCAGGCGGCGCATTTAAGGGGGGAAAGGTAGTCCGGGAGGTTGTTTCTACCTGCTCTCTTCCAAAGACAATCCTAGCTATGGCGGGAGTTGATGTGGGAGATAATATGATAGGCGAAAACCTTGCAACCCTTATAGATAAGCCTATAGACGAGGATAAATTCGTATATGCCCAGATTAGTGAAAGCAGGCTTGGAAGATGTATAAGAAGTAAAGACTACCTCTACAGCGTGTTTGTACCTGAAAGTAACGGCTGGGATGAGGATAGGAGCGATGTCTACGAGGAAGAATTCTTCTACGATTTAAGTAAGGACCCTTATGAATTAAATAACCTAGTAAATGACAAATCTACTCTGGAGATAAGAAAGAAGCTGGCAAAAAAGCTGATAGAGAAGATAGAGGCTGCAGGCGAAGGAAAGGTAGAGATAATAATTAAAGAATGATTTTTAGGACTAGTATTCTAAAGTGTAAGGCATAGGATATTAGTCCTTTTTTCTACGAGGATATTATGAGTCAAAAGATAATTGAAATAATGGATGTAAATACTTATAATGGGAATGGAATAAATCATAAAGGTGTCAAAAGATGATAAATTCATTTGACATTATATTGATAGATAGTTTTTTAAGAGATACAGACAGGAGAATTAAATGCCCGCTATCAGTGTACTTATAAAACCCGCTTCGGGGCTATGCAATATGCATTGTGACTATTGCTTTTACAAGGATGAGATGGAGAACCGCACCGATGCATCTTTTGGCTTTATGACGGAGGAAACGCTTAAAAATGTAATAAGGAAGACTCTACTTAGAGCTGAAGGAGTGGCAAGCTATGCATTTCAAGGTGGTGAGCCCTCTCTTCGTGGGCTTGATTTCTTCAAAAAAGCGGTGGAGCTGCAAAAGAAGTATAACAAAAATAACGTGAGGGTGAACAATGCATTTCAGACAAACGGAACCCTCATTGATGAGGCTTGGTGTACTTTTTTTAAGGAAAACAATTTTCTTGTCGGACTTTCCATTGACGGAAATAGATGTACCCACGATAAATACAGGCATTTGAATGGGAAATCAGCCTATGATAAGGCTTATGAAACAGCCAAACTATTTGATAAATTTGGAGTGGAATACAATATATTAACTGTTGTTACTGCAGATGTGGCAAAGAACATTGAAGAAATATACAGGGATTATGCCGAAAAAGGCTTTAAGTACCAGCAGTATATTCCCTGCCTTGAGGCATTTACAGAGGACAAAAAAGAAGGAGAATTCGCACTTACCCCTGAAGTTTACGGAGAATTTCTCATAAAACTCTTTGACCTTTGGTTTGAGGACTGGAAAAAGGGAAGGCAGCCCTATATAAGGAGCTTTGAAAACTATGTAGGTATTCTTATGGGCTACATGCCTGAGGCCTGCGAGCAGCGTGGAGTCTGTGGCGTACAGAATACTGTTGAGGCTGATGGAAGTGTTTATCCGTGCGATTTCTATGCCCTTGATGAGTACAAATTGGGCAATTTTAATACGGATAACCTCGATGTAATAAATGAAAACAGGCTTAAGAGTAAATTCATAGAACGCTCCATCCCTCTTCCTGAGTCCTGTAAAGTCTGTCCATACATCCAAGTTTGCAGAGGAGGATGTATGAGAAACAGGGTGAAGAACGAATTTACAGGGGATTATGAAAACAGGTTTTGCTTAAGCTATAAGATGTTTTTTGAAAAATGTCTTGATAGTATGTGGGAGATAGTGTAGAGGTTATAAACAATCACCTAAGGAGGTCATAATGCAAAAAAGAACAAGAAAGTACAGTGGTGTAAGGAGCGCAGAAGTAACAAGCCGTGAAATAAAGCATAGAGAAATAGCCAGATATGCTGCTACACAAGGGTTTGTGCTTCTAAAAAATGATGGGTTACTGCCACTAACAAGTGATGCAAGGGTATTTTTAGCCGGTACGGGAGCGGTTCACGCCATAAAGGGTGGAACAGGCTCGGGTGACGTTAATGAAAGAGAAGTAGTAAGCATCCTGACTGGATTTAAGAATGCAGGACTCAGGGTTGTAAATGAAGAGGCTATCCTCTCTTCTACCACGGATTATGAGGATGCACAGGCTGAATATGTAAATAAGATATTTAACAATATGTCAAACATATCAAGCCAGGATTTCTTTGAACTTTTTATGCGTGAGAAAAGACGTGATTTTAAGAGGGTTCCTATAGATGAAGAAGCAGTAAAGGCTTCTGATGCCGCTTTCTATGTAGTTAGCAGGGTTGCGGGTGAAGGAAAAGACAGAGTCCTGGAGAAAGGCGATTATTACCTAAGCGACATAGAAAGAGAAGAGCTTAACAAACTGGGAAAATACACTGATAACATAGTGGTTCTAATCAATGCAGGAGGCCCTGTTGACCTAAGTGACATATTAAGCAACAAGAGCGTAAGGGCTATAATGAATATATCACAGCCGGGTATGGAGCTAGGCAATGCTGTGGCTGATGCGGTAATTGGCAAGGAAACTCCTTGTGGAAAGCTGTCTGCTACCTGGGCTCTTCTTTACAAGGATTATCCAAATGCATCGACATTTAGCCATAATAATGGAGATGTTGAAAATGAGAGATATACTGAAGGTATCTATGTTGGCTACAGATATTTTGACAGCTTTAACGTAAAACCTGCATTTCCATTTGGTTTCGGTCTTTCTTATACAAACTTTGAGATTTCTGATGTGAATATATCAGTAAGCAGCGGGGAAATCACAGTAGAGTCTAAAGTCGCCAATGCTGGTAACAAATATAGTGGACGTGAGGTGGTACAGGTCTACGCTACCTGCCCTCAGACAGGTATTAAAAAAGAATTTAAGAGGCTTGTCGGGTTTAAGAAAACGAGAGAGCTTAAGCCCGGTGAAAGTGAAGTCTTAAAGGTGACTATCTACTCTAAAGCGCTTGCTTCCTTTGATGAAGAGAAGAGCCGCTGGATACTTGAAAATGGGGAATACGGTATCTTTGTGGGCAATTCTTCTGACAACGCAGAAATAGCCGGAATGGTATCAGTTAAAGAAGACTATGTAATAGAAAAGGTTGAACACATTCTTCCGCTTCAGGAGAAACTTGAAGAAATAGTAAGGCCTGACAGCGTGATAAGTGAGCTTACAAAGAAATGGAAGGAAGAAGCAGAAAATAAGGGGATTAAAGCCATCACCTTTGTTCCTGTTAAAGAAGAAAGGGCAAAGAAGGGGCGTAGTGACCTTGACCTTATTTCTAAGGAGTTGGCAGCAAAGTTTACAGATGAGGAGCTTACAGCTCTTTTAATGGGAGAAATAAGCAAGGGACAGGACAACATAAAGGATAATGAACTGATTGAAACAGGTATCTGTGTTCCGGGAGCAGCAGGGGAGACAACCTGTGCACTTGAAGAAAAGTATGGTATTCCGGGTATATCGATGGCAGATGGTCCTGCCGGCTTAAGAGTGCTTAGAAGCTATGATGTGGACAGAAATACCGGGAAAATATATGGAGTGGGGCTTATAGGAAGCCTTGAAGGCGGTCTTTTTAGGAGGGACTATAAGAATGAGGATGTAGACAAGTACTACATGTACGCGACTGCTATTCCTATAGGCACTCATCTTGCACAGACCTTTGACCTTGAATTGGTTAGAAATCTCGGTAGGCTTGTAGCGGATGAAATGACTGAGTTTGGTATTGCCTGGTGGCTGGCTCCGGGACTTAATATTCACAGAAATCCTCTTTGTGGAAGAAACTTTGAGTATTATTCAGAAGATCCGCTGCTTTCAGGGGAGATGGCGGCGGCTATTACACATGGAGTACAGTCCGTTCCGGGTGTGGGTACCACAATCAAGCATTTTGCCTGCAACAATCAGGAAGACAACAGAATGAGCTCGAACAGCATAGTATCTGAAAGAGCTTTAAGAGAGATATATCTCCGAGGGTTTGAAATAGCCATTAAAACAGCCCAGCCAATGTGCATTATGACCTCCTATAACCTCATCAACAGCATACATACAGCAAACAGCTATGACCTTTGTACGATAGTAGCAAGAAATGAGTGGGGATTTGAAGGAATAATAATGACAGACTGGACTACGACAACTGCGGGCGGAAGCAAATCATCGGCTTGCGCTATAGCGGGAAATGATCTTATAATGCCGGCAAATCAGATAGACATTGACAACATAATGGCTGCACTTAAGGACGGTTCTCTTCCAAGAGGCATAGCAAGAGACTGTGCAGCAAGACTTATAAAGGTCATCTTCCAGACAATCGGAATGGAGGATATAGAGGCTTATAATAAACAGTTTGGATTTTAGAATGGATAAAAGATGATTAGACTACAGGTTGTTGAAGATGAAGCTCCGATAAGGAATGGAATCATAAGACATGTTCCCTTTGCAGAGCTTGGCGTAGATGAAGTAAGAAGTGCCTCCAGTGCTGAAGAAGCACTGGAGATTATGAGCGAATATAAGCCTGATATCATCATTTCAGACATAAGAATGCCTGGGATGGGAGGTATTGAGCTTTGCAAGACTTATAAAAATAAGGCAAAGGACTGCCAAATCATTTTTATAAGCGGATTTTCGGATAAGGAGTATCTGACTACCGCAATCTCTTTGGGTGCAGTTAACTATATTGAAAAGCCTATTGACATTGAAGAATTAAAAAAGTCAATTAAAAAGGCCGTAGATGCTGTAGTTAAGATAAACAGACAGCATAAGAACCTTTTACATAGTGTGCTTACACTTCCGGAAGAAGCTATAAAGGATTCTTTGCATCAAAACGGGGAGGCGGAAGGCATTTTTACTCCAATTTTATTTACAGCTAAGGAAGGGATTGTAAGCCTTAGCTCGGTAGCTAAAGGCCTTACAGAGCTGTTATCAGAAGAAACAGCTAAGGAGTACACTGCCCTTACGGACTCTCTTGGAGGCAATGTTTACCTCATTCTTCTTAAGAGCAATGAGAGTTTGGGTGATAATAATGCCAAGATGATTGGTGAGAAGTTACTCTCAGTCAGAAAAAATGATGAGCAATGGTTTGTTGCTCTTGGCACCGAAATGAGAGGCTTTACCTGCCCTGAACCTGAAGAATTAAAAAAAGAAATTGCAAGATTAAAGAAACAGCTTAATTCACTTTCATATCTTGGTTGGAATAAAATATCCACAAAGGATGATGAGGCTGTTGATAAATATGTTAGTTTATCGGATGTAGAGCTTGCAGACTTTCAAAAGTTGATAAATGCTGGTGAGACTGAGAGTATGATAAAGAGGGTAAACTACTGGTGTAACAAGCTGATACAGGATAGGGCCGCCATGAATCTGTCGGTAAAGAATAGCTTTTATACCCTGCATAATATGATTGAAAAACATTATGGAAGCAAAACGGAAGATACTATTTATGAAGGCAGTTATGTATTCATAGAAGAAGCAAAGTCGGTAGAGGAAATCTGTGATTATATATGCAGTTATATTAAGGAAATTAAGACTGTAAAGCAAAATGTCTCAAGTAATTATATTATCAAAGAAGTTTGCAACTATATAAACAGCCACATATCAAAAACTGACCTATCAATAGTTGAGCTTTCTGAGATTGCCTGCCTTGCGCCTACCTATCTGAGCGCACTCTTTCGCAAAAAGACAGGTAATACAATAAGCTCTTATATCCAGGAAATGAGACTAAATAAGGCATGTGAGTTGTTAAAGAATCCTGCTTATAAGCAGTATGAGGTTGCTGAAATGGTAGGCTATGATGATGCCAAGTACTTTGCCAAAGCATTTAAGAAGAAGATGGGACTAACACCATCAGAATATAGGGATAATATGCCATGAAACTCTTAGTCAAATTAAAAAATAAGTTTAATGCTCTCCCAATGAATAAGAAGATGCATATCTCTTTTGTGCTTCCGATAGTTCTACTTTTGGGAGTACTGCTTTTAGGTATGGGTTCTCTTTTTGAAAGTTTATATAAAAAACAAATAAATTACAGCATAGAAAGAGCAAATACACAGGCTGATGCATTTATTAGCAATTACCTTAGTAATCTAAGATTTATAGCAGACCAGATTAAGTCTGACAGAGATATAAGAAGTGTCCTTGCAGATAAGAACTTCGGCAATAAGAAGGACTTGGGAGATAATTATAGGGAGTTCCTTAAGCTTAACTCTGCATTTGGCTCCATTGAGGTTGCTCATCCTAATTTTAAGATAGGAATGTTTTTAAAAGATACGATACTATATTCAAACAATAAACATTTCTTTTATCCGGAATCTGATTTATTTGCACATCCAGGGCCTATAGGTAAAAATTATTATGCCATATTTAAGGTAAAAGAAAAAAATAATAACTATGAATATCTAAGCTTCATAACTAAATATAACGTACAAAAGACTGACGGAGAGTTAGAAACTTATTCTGTCATGTCGCAGGTTGACATTGAGAAGCTAAAAAAGGTGCTTGAAAGTGCAAAGAGCGTGGAAGGTGCCCTTCTCTATCTTGTCGATGAAAAAGGTACTGTACTTGTTCATCCAAATAACAGGGCTAATATGGAACTTCCAAATGTAAAGAATTACAAAGCGATGAGTCTGGTTAAGCTTGAGGATGGGGAGTTCTATTATACCAGGAGAATCATGGATAATGACTGGAAGATAGTAAGCCTTATACCTAAAGCGGAAATAAAGAAGCAGAGCAGCATAGTGACAACAATCTATATAGCAGCAACGGTAATTATGATTGCAATAGTTTTCACTATTTCTTTTGTGTTTTCTAAGTATTATTCAGGTAAGATATTTGCTCTAAAAAAGAGAGTAAATGATATAACCGAAGGTAATTTATCGGTTATAAATGAAGAAGTGGATTCAAGTACAAAGGATGAAATGGATGAGCTTTACAATAACTTTGAATTCATGGTATCGGAAGTTAAGAGGCTTATGAAAGAGCAGTACAGACTTGGTAAAGATGTGACAAGAGCAGAAATGAGGGCATTACAGGCACAGATTAATCCACATTTCCTATATAACACACTCGACTTAATCAACTGGGGAGCACTTGACTACGGGGCTGAATCAGTTGCCAAAATTGCAAGAGATTTGGGGCAGTTTTACAGGCTTAGCTTAAACCATGGAAGTGCCGTTATAAGTATAGCAGAGGAACTTTTACATGTAGAGTGCTTTATAAGAATTGAAAATGTACATTATGAAGGTGCTATTCATCTTGAGACAGAGGTAGATGAAGGTATAAAAAATTTCGCCTGTCTAAACATACTTCTACAACCATTTGTAGAAAACGCAATTGTACATGGAATAGCTGAGCATCCTGACATCAAAGAGGTAAATATAAAGATAACCGCTAACAAGTTAGAGGATGATATAGAGTTTCATATAATTGATGACGGATTGGGCGTAGACGGGGAAGAGATAGAAAAGCTTCTTAACGAGCGGCCTGTTGGCGGATATAGAGGCTTTGGCATAAATAACGTAAATTTCAGACTTAAGCTCTGTTATGGAGAGGATTACGGTATACATTATGACAATATAAAGCCTCATGGAACTGACGTAACCATAAGGATAAAAGCACTTACAATAAATGAGCTCGAAGAAGCATTGATGTAGATACACAAAAATTTCCCCCTTTTCTTAAAATCGTCTGTGTAAAATGCGGTAAAAATAAATTAAAATTATACCAACAGTAATCCGCAGGAATAACTTTAAGGCGGTAAAAAGGAGGAAAAAAATGAAAAAAAGATTATTATCTGCTTTTGTTGCATCTTGTCTCATAGCCTGCAGTTTGACGGGCTGTGGAAGTAAGGGTAGTACAGAAAAAGCTTCAACTGCTGCGAGCACAGCAAAATCAGGGAGTGCTGCAAACCAGTTCGCAGATGAAGTAAACCTTACAATGTATGTTGTAAGTGACAGACCGGCAGGACAGGATTTAATAGATGAGAATTTCAACAAGCTTCTAAAGGAGAAGATGAATACAACTCTTACTATTAACTGGATACCTTGGTCTGACTTTGCAAACAAGTATCCGCTTTTATTCTCCTCAGGAGAAGAGTTTGACATGGCTTATACATCAAACTGGCTTAACTGGACACAGCTTGCGAGAAAAGGTGCTTTTATGAACCTAGATGACCTCTGGGAGAAGTATGCACCTGATAACTTTAAGGCGACCACTGACAATGCTAAGAAACAGGCAAAGGTAGATGGCCACTACTATGTAATCCCTACCCAGCTCGCTACTTATAAGGGATATGGACCTATCTACCGTACAAAGTTTGACGATGGCAAGGAATACAAAGAAGAAGTAAAAGACTTTGAAAGCTATGAGAAATACTTAGATTGGGTAAAAGAGAATGAACCTGGAATACAGCCTTTTGAAGTATATTCAGAAGGAACAGCAGCTGATGATAACTGGATGTACATCAATGGCTTCTGCAACTCAAAGGGTGCCACAAACGACTTCCTTTTCTTCGACCCTAAGGAAGCAAATCCTAAGCTTTTCACATATTATGAGTACCCTCAGGTAAAGGATTATCTTTCCATGATGAAGCGTTGGAATGAAAAAGGCTTCTTCTCAAAGTCAGCCCTGTCTGATACAGACGCAACAAAGACACAGAATGGTGTAGCTGCTACAAGGCTTCACAACATAGATACCTATGGAGGGTATTATTCAATGCATCCTGACTGGAACTTTAAATTTGCTGACTTTGTTAAGTATGAGGCACATCTTCCTTATACACAGGATGCCCTTGCTATATCCCATACCTCAAAGAACCCTGAGAGAGCTCTGGCATTCTGGAATCTTGTAACTACTGATAGAGAAGTTTACGATGCTTTCTACTTTGGTGTACTTGGAACAAGCTACGAGCTTGACGACAAGGGACGTTTCACATTGCTTGATACTAACAATTACAATACATCAGCTATGTGGGCTGTAAGAACCAATGAGCTTCACCGTATGGACGCTAAATACCCTGACTCCTACGAGACACTTCGTAAGGAATGGGAAGAGAAGATAAAGGCTGATGATACAGCAGAGAAGTTCTCATCTTTTATTATAGATACATCTAAGATTGAGACAGAATATGCAGCCTGCAACAGCGTACATCAGCAGTATTGGTGGCCATTAGAGCTTGGTTATACCGATATTGACAAGGGTCTTGCTGAGTATGAAGCAAAGATGAAGGCAGCAGGTGTTGACAAGGTTAGAGCTGAAATACAGAGACAGCTTGATGAATATGTAGCAGGTCTTGGTAAATAAAAATTTATAAAATGACAGGAAAAGTGCAGCCTATTATGGGCTGTGCTTTTTCCTTTATTAAAGGACTTATGCATAGATGAACTAAAAACTTAAAATTTTCCCCTATTTCATAATTATATAAGTGTAAACTCATTTGATAAAAAGTTACAATTAAGAAAATGAAATATTATGAGGAGGCAGCAATGAAAACTAACGGTTTTTTAGCGGAATTTAAGAAGAATAAACCGCTGTTTGTGATGATTTGTCCCGCAGTTATTCTTACTATTGTTATGGCGTATCTTCCTATGTCAGGACTTGTCTTGGCTTTCAAGAACTATAGGTTTGACCTTGGAGTATTTGGAAGTGATTGGAACGGTATAGAGAACTTTAGATATCTCTTTGAATCAGGCACGGGATGGCTGATTACAAAGAATACCATAGTATATAATCTGGTTAATCTTATTACCTCGCAGCTGCTTGCGATAGCTATAGCAATCTTCATCTCAGAGATTAACAAAAAGGTATTCAAAAAAGTGTCTCAGTCATTGATTTTCCTGCCTTACTTTATATCCTGGGTAATCGTAGGAACCTTTGTATTTGCAATATTTAACTATGAAACAGGCTTGTTAAACAGCATCATAAAAGCCTTTGGAGGAGATCCGGTAAATGTCTATGAAATGCCCGGTATCTGGCCTGTAATCATAGCCTGTTTTAACTCCTGGAAATGGTGTGGCTACAACTCAGTTATATATATAGCCGCAATAGTTGGTGTAGATGCTGAGATATATGAGGCTGCTTCAGTTGATGGAGCAAATATTTTCCAGAGGATAAGAAATATCACCCTACCATCGATAAGAGCAACTGTTATCACAATGCTTCTTCTAAATGTAGGCCGTATTCTTCGTGGAGACTTTGAAATGTTTTACCAGATAGTTGGACAAAACGGTCAATTGTTTAATGCAACCGATGTTATTGATACTTATGTATTTCGCTCCCTCTTGCAGAATTCGAACCTGGGGATGAGTGCGGCGGCATCGCTGTATCAGTCGGTACTTTGTTTTGTAATAATTATAATCGTCAATAAGATAGTTAAAAAGGTAGATGAATCAAACGCTTTATTCTAAAGGAGGAAAATATGGCAGCTAAAAATAAAGACATAGAAAGCAGCGGCTTAGGCTCTAAGGTTAAGCTAAGCACTTCTTCAAAGTTATTTTATATATTAGCCTATGTAAGTGTTGGACTTATGGCTCTCATATGTATAATACCATTTATAGTGCTGATATCAGGCTCATTTACATCCGAGAACTATATCAGGACACAGGGATACAGCCTTTTTATCAATGATTTTTCAACCAAGGCCTACGGTCTCATATTCAGGAATCCGGTTACAGTATTTCGTGCCTATGGTATATCTATCTTAATAACAGGTGTTGGTACTATCTTAGGTACTTTACTAATCACTATGACAGCCTATGTAATTTGTAGAAAAGACTTTAAGTACAGAAACCACTTTTCATTTTTCTTTTACTTTACCACCCTTTTTAACGGTGGAATGGTTTCAACCTATATCTTCTACATTCAGTATTTGAAATTAAAGGACAGCCTTTGGGCTCTCATATTGCCCGGATTATTCAATGTATTTTATCTGCTTATAATGAGGAGTTTTGTAAACACAATACCGCCATCACTTATAGAGGCATCAAAGATAGATGGAGCAGGGGAGTACAGGATTTTCTTTCAGGTAGTCTTCCCGCTTCTTAAGCCGGGCCTTGCTACTGTAGGACTGTTTATGGCGCTTGGATATTGGAATGACTGGTACAATGCAATGCTTTATATAAACAGTAATACTAAGTTCCCTCTACAGTATATGCTATACAATCTCTTACAGCAGACGCAGGCGCTCGCAAGAATAGCCTCGCAGTCCGGCATCAGTGTGGCTGATTTGCCGTCTAACAGTCTTAAGATGGCAATGGCAATAGTTGCAACCGGCCCTATACTCCTTGTATATCCTTTTGTACAGAAGTACTTTGTAAAAGGTATTACAGTGGGTTCTGTAAAGGGTTGATATTTATAAAGTAAAGATCGTGATACATTTAACAAACTAGCAAATATTAGAAAGGTAAAAAATGAATACAAAAATTGATAAAGTAAAAGGTGTAAATTTAGGGAACTGGCTGGTTCTAGAGAAATGGATGAGTCCGGAGCTCTTTGCAGGGACTACAGCGGAAGATGAATATTATCTTC
Organism: Catonella sp.; assembly: GCF_057250765.1. NCBI lineage: Bacteria > Bacillati > Bacillota > Clostridia > Lachnospirales > Lachnospiraceae > Catonella > Catonella sp. Next base: position 49,782 of record NZ_DBHIEC010000016.1, on the reverse strand, counting down.
CTACACAGCTTCCAAAAGAAGTATATGAAGCAAGAATACGCCAGCACAGGGCTGAGTATATTTCTGAGAGAGACTTTGTATACATAAAGTCTCTTGGCTTAAATTCAGTAAGGATACCCGTTCCATACTTCATATTTGGTGACAGAGAACCATTTATAGGCTGTATTGAAGAGCTTGACAAGGCATTCAACTGGGCAGAGCGATATGGGCTCAGTATTCTTATAGACCTACATACTGCACCTGATAGTCAGAACGGCTTTGACAATGGCGGAATAAGTGGAGTATGCAAGTGGTCTAGCGAACCCGAAGAGGTTGAATTTGTGCTGACTGTACTTGAAAGGCTTGCACACCGCTATGGAGAAAGAATAGGGCTTTGGGGCATCCAGATAATAAATGAACCTGTATCTGAGGATTTGTGGGACATGGTTCAAAAGAGATATCCGCCTGTTGATGGTAAAAAGGCTGAGGGCTCAGGTCCTGTTACAAGTAAATTTTTACGTGAATTTTATGTAAAAGCTTATGACAGGCTAAGAAAATACCTCCCTAAGGAAAAGTATGTAGTATTCCACGATGGCTTCCGCCTCAAAGAGTGGAAGGACTTTATGAGGGAGGATAGGTTTGAAAATGTTGTACTTGATACCCATCAGTATCTGATGGTGGCTGAGATGCAGGGAACCGCACAAACTCTTGATTCTTATGTAAAGTATATAAAAGATGTGTATGAAGAGGACGTAAAGGAAATGCAGGAGTATTTTCCTGTAATCTGCGGAGAGTGGTGCCTTTTTAACTCTCTCGCTTGTGGAAGGGATACAAAGGGCGGTCGGTCTGTATTAAATGGTGAGATGGAAGATATAACTAAAGTGCTTAGTGATGAAGAAAAAAAGCATATTTACAAAACTCTTTGTAAGGCACAGCTTAAGGCTTGGAATAAAGGAAGCGGATATTATTACTGGAGCTATAAGTTACTTACAGATACTGTAAATACCAAAGGCTGGGAAGGCTGGGATTCTTGGGATCTTGGCAGAAGTGCAGCCTTTGGGTGGTTTGAAACGGAGTAGACTATGATAAAGAATCCAATACTTACAGGCTTTAACCCGGATCCTTGCATTTGCAGAAAGGGAGATGATTTTTACATAGCAGTATCTTCTTTTGAATGGTTACCCGGAATCCCCATATATCATTCCAAAGACTTGAAACACTGGGAGTTATACACACATGTCTTAACTCTTAATTCGCAGGTTGAACTTAGGAAGCTTCCATCTGCAAAAGGAGTGTGGGCTCCTTGCCTTACTTACTGTGAGGAAGAGGATAGCTTTTATGTTATCTATGGTGTGATGAACTCTATGAATGCCAGATACTTTGATGTAGATAACTATCTTATAAAAGCAAAGGATATAAGAGGTCCTTGGACAGAACCTGTATATCTGCATTCTGCGGGATTTGACGCGTCTATACTACACGATGATGATGGAAGAAAATACATAGTTTCTCTGGAGTGGGAGATACGAGACGGTTATGAAAAGCCAGGTGTAATCTGTGTTGCAGAGTATGATACTAAGAACAAATGCCTGAAGGAATATCCTAAGCGGGTATACAACGGTGGTACTGATAGAGGCTGTATTGAAGCACCTCACCTTACTAAAAGGGGAGAGTATTACTATCTAATGTGTGCAGAAGGCGGAACGGGATACAATCACTGTGTTACTATGGCAAGATCAAAGTCTCCATATGGGCCATTTGAAAAGGACCCTATGAATCCCATACTGACCTCATCGCCAAATAATTCAAATGAAAGGGCGGATTGGGATCACCTAAAGCCAAGATACTATAATCCTGAGTCGGCTTTGCAAAAGTCAGGGCATGGTAGTTATATTAATCTGGATGAAAAAACTGCTTATCTGGTTCATCTATGTGCAAGACCGTTTGTGCCGGAGCTTAGATGTACTCTGGGGAGAGAAAGTGCTATTCAGAAAATGATATGGACTGATGATGGATGGCTTAGAATGGCTGATGGCACTAATCTGGCTAAGATTGAAACAGAGGAAGCTTACTTGCCTGCTTTTGATGCAGAGATACTGCCAGACAGAGATGATTTTGATGAGACGGTATTAAGAAAGGACTACTATTCCCCAAGAATATTTCCAAACGAATTTACAGACTGCACAAGTAGAGAAGGTTTTATCAGACTTAGGGGGCAGGAATCTCTTTCTTCACTTAATAGAGTGAGCCTCCTTTGCAGAAAACTACCATCAGTAGAAGTTGAGGCTAATGCAGGATTAGATTTTAACCCTGAGATATATCAACATAGTGCCGGCCTGGTGCTTTATTATGACAATATGAATTATATAGCACTTAGGAAGTATTATTCAGATACTCTTAAGCAGCCTGTGGTTGCAATTATATCCCTTGAAAATGGTGAAAAGAAAGAACATCTGGACACAAGAACAGCTGTTGATTGCCGTATGCTTAGATTTGAACTAATCGTATCGGGCAGAGAAAGCTATTTCAAATGGGGATATGAGGGCGAGGATACCAAGCCTATTGGACCTGTTTTTGCTACGGATAAGCTTTCGGATGAATATTGCAAATACGGTGAGTTTACGGGCACGATGGTAGGTATATTCGCAGTAGACAGTATGTTCCACAAGAAGGAAGCTGATTTTGATTATTTTAGTGTAACTAATAAAGAAGAATAAAGCTATGGTTAAGTCCAACCTGAACCCCAAAAGCATCTGTAGCAGTGTAATTTCATACATTTTGAGTTATACTGTCTACAGATGTTTTGTTTAACCTGATAAGGAGAACGATAATGGAAAATGAATTCTTGTATGGCTGTGCGTACTATCCTGAATATATGCCTTATGAGAGGATAGACGAAGATTTTGCCCTTATGCAAAAGGCTGGGATGAACGTGGTAAGAATAGCGGAATCTACCTGGAGTACACTAGAGCCAAAGGAGGGAGAGTATGATTTTTACCATATTGATGAAGTTCTAAAAAGAGCCGGGAAGTACGGTCTCAAGGTAATAATTGGTACTCCTACATATGCAGTACCATCTTGGCTTGCAAAGCTTGATAAAAACGTACTTGTCCATACCAAAAACGGCGATGTAAAATATGGTAAAAGGCAGATATTTAACCTTTTATCAGATACATATATATTCTATAGCAGTAGAATAATCAGAAAACTCTTAGAGCATACAGCGAGGCATCCACAGGTTATAGGATTTCAGATAGACAATGAAACCAAGCATTATGACAACTTCGGAGCAGAGATTCAGGAAGCGTTTATCCGTCTGCTTAAAAGCAGATATACAGACATAGAGGAGTTTAACAAAGATTTTGGACTTGCTTACTGGAGTAACAGTATCCGCTCGTGGGAGGATTTTCCTGATATTTCCGGGACAATAAATGCAAGCCTTGCCTGTGAATTTGAAGAATTTCAGAGAGATATGGCAGTTAACTTCCTTAAAATGCAGGCAGAGATTGTAAATGAATATAAAAAACCGGAGCAGTTTATTACGCACAACTTTGACTTTGAATGGAGAAAGTTTGGTGCTGATATAGCTCAGGATGGCTATTCTTACGGGGTACAGGATGGTATCCATCACCTAAGAGCTTCTTATGCACTCACGCATGCAGGAACTGACATCTATCATCCTACCGGATTTCAGCTGACAGGTGCTGAGATAGCGTTTTGTGGAGATGAAGTAAGAAGTCTTAAAAATGACAACTACTTTGTACTTGAATGCCAGTCGCAGGCATTTAAGTATTGGTGCCCATTCCCGAAACAGCTCAGGCTTCACGCTTTTAGCCATATTGCATCTGGTGCAGATGGAGTGATGTACTGGAACTGGCATTCCATCCATCAAAGCTTTGAGACTTACTGGAAGGGCATTTTAAGCCATGACTTAAAGCCATCTAGAATATACAATGAGATTTCCGAGATTGGCAATGAAATCAAGAAACTTACAAAGGAAAAGCTTTGCATAAAAAAGAAAAACAGGATTGCCCTTTTGGTTGATACCCTATCTTTAAGTGCGCTTAAGTGGTTTCCAATCGATAAAGAGCTTAGTTATAATGATGTTGTAAGATATATGTATGACAGCCTCTATGAAGAAAACCTCGAATGTGATATCGTTTTCTCCGAGTATGTAAATCTTGATAAGTATGAAGCCATTATCTGCCCTGCACTTTACTGCGTATCTAAAGAGCTTACTAAAAAGCTTGACAAGTTTGTGAAAAACGGTGGTATCCTCATAGGTAGCTTTCGCTCATTTGTAGCAGACAGAAGGGTTAGTGTATATACTAAAACTCTTCCTGCGGGGCTTACTGACTGCTTTGGAGTACATTATGATGAATTTACACATACTCTTAATATGGGAGCAGGAGGAAAAGAAGTAAAGTATGTGGCAGAGCTTGTAACTGCTGATACAGCTAAAGAAATCCATCCATATGAACATATATACTGGAATAATTATTCTGCAGTAACCTGCAATGAATACGGAAGGGGAAAGGCTTATTATATAGCTTCATATCTGGACAAAACTTTGCTAAAGGATGTCTTAAGAGAGGCATTAAAAGCTGTGTATGAGAGACAAAATCTCCCTGTACAGACCACTTTCCCGGTGATAACCAGAAGAGGTGTAAATGAACTGAGCGAGGAGTTAACCTATGTATTTAACTACTCCTGTAAGCCTATGGAAGTAGAGATATGTGTAGAGGATGTGAAGGGCTGCACAGATGCCATTACCGGGATAAGTTATGTAAAAGGGGATAAACTAAGGCTTGAAGACTGGGGAGTGGCAGTACTTATTGACTATCCCCACAAACAAAGTTAGAATTATCATAACACTTTGAATACAAATTAGAAGGCCGGTAAGAATATGGATTTATATAAAATAATGCTCGTAGATGATGAGGAAGAAGTGCGTACCAGCATCATCAAGAAAATCAACTGGGAAGCAAATGGCTTTGAAGTGGTTGGAGATGCTGAAAATGGCAGAGATGCGCTCGAAAAGATAGAGAACTTAGAGCCAAATGTGATAATTACGGATATTAGGATGCCGTATATGGATGGGCTGGCACTTACAGAAAGCCTTAGGCAAAGATTTCCGTCTATTAAAGTTATCATTTTTTCCGGATTTGACGACTTTACCTATGCAAAAGAGGCGATTAGGCTTGGGGTGACAGAGTACATCTTAAAGCCTGTAAATGTGGATGAACTCACTGAAATCCTCAAAAAAGTCAGATCAAAACTTGATGAAGAAATAGAGTCTGCAAGAAACATAGACAGCCTTAGAGAAAGATACAAGGCAAGCCTCCCTGTGCTTAGAGAACAGTTCTTAAATAAGCTGATTATTAAGAAGGGGTTTTATGATGAAAATAGCCAGACAGAACTTCAAGTACCTACTCCCTCACCATCCTTGGTATCGATACCAACTTACAGTTCGTATTTGAAGGTATCATCATACTTGTAGCCGTAACTCTTGACTGCTTAAAGAATGTACAGAAAAAGTAAATACAATTTTGTTAATGCCTCCGGTTAGTCGGGGCAACAAAGGGATTTTCGTAAAACGAGAATTTTTGAGTGACACCTTCAAAGAGTGTGACAAGGAGAACACCCACGCAAGAGTAGAAATGCTCCTGTGTGGGTGTTTTCTTATTGTTTTATATCCAACTTGTATTCGTTGTTAATCGATTTTAGGTATAGGGTTTCGCCTACGCATCCAGTCAGTTGACGATGGCTGATGATTCTTTGCTCTAAAACTTGTCCATCTTCATTTTTGGATTTGCATATAAAAAAGCGAAAATTAGTTATCTCCAAAATAATATTTACACTGAAATAGTTATGGCGAACACAGAGGAAACCTAATGTCAGATAAAATATCAAGAACAAAATCACTTGGCTCCATTGCGTGAAATCAAATGCAAACAGTGGAAGAATATATGACAATAGATACTCTGCAGTGATTGTCTTCTCCTCTGTCGCAGACATGAGCATCTGTGGTGTTGTCCCTTCTTTACCGCCTGTGCGCAATGTCACCAGTAACACAATAAGTGCTATAAGACATGAAACCAGAATGCAGCCTATGCTGATATATTCTGTCCATAGATTCGATGTGTTTTCTATGCAACTCTTTATATCAATAAAAAGAATGGATATCCACAGCGGGGCGAACGATGTGTGATAAAGGCTTAATGAAAATATTTTTGACATTCATTCAACCTCCATATTATTCCCATCTCTTTGACCCAGCTACTTCCATAGGATTATCATCAAACGGGTCAATCATCCCTCTGTCACAAAGGAGTTTTACGATTTTGTCAGCGGCTCCCGGTTGACTGGTTTCAAACTTATCTCCGTCTAATGGGATATTAAATTTTTTCGCCATTTTCTTTCGACTATTTGCATTTTTTAGCTTTTGGAGATGACCATCATGAAATGAAACAAATTTTCTTGGATTATGACCACTTCCGGCAATTGAAGCAAATGCATCAAAATCTGTTACAATACTGCATTGCTGAATATCCTGTATTTTTTCGCTACAAGTTGCTTTATATGCGCGTTCCATGTTAAATAGATTTTCTCCTACGAGTGTAAGCATATAAACAGTGTCATCAATCATGATTACATCAATTAATGTGCGCAACGAGATGACCCTATCAGAAATTTCCTTAAAAGTTCCGCTTGCTCTTAAGAATTTATGCTTTAATGATGTAACCGGATTCTGCATAGAAATCAATTTAACAGGTTTTTCTTCGTTGCCAATCTTAATAATACCTCGCAGTAGGTAAGCACGTGCTTTGAACTCTAAAGGGTCAATTTCCGTATCAGGGGTAGCAATGGCTGCAATCAATGTCTTATATTCCTCGGAAATTAAAGCATTGTCTGTTTTTATCCAATAGATAACTTTGTCGATGGTAGAGCCATCATACTCTATAACATCTTGATATGAGTTAATAACTCCATTTGTATCAGCAATATAGCGTTCAGCTATTTCAGAAACAAATGCTGATAATGTACCCTCTGGAGAGAGTGTGATTTCTCTCCCCGAGTAAGAAGTACCGTGTTGTCTTGAATTCTTTATCTGTAACAATTGTAATGACCATGTTGAGCAAGTTGATAAAGAAGCAAACACTGTTTTCATTTTTTCGAGCGTCATATTTATTTCCCTCCATCTCTATCAAAATTCTTGCTGTAATGGCACCCAATGTTCATCTGCCATATCAATGGCAAACTCAGTATTGTTGATATATAGCTGATTATCTTTGTCGCGAACAAATCCCCAATGCAAACCTTTATCGGCTGTATATCGTTTGAAGGCTTCAAATTTATTTCTTATCTGCGTATCGATATTTTTATCCTTTCCTTTGGATTCGCCGCCCTTGGTTTCAATTACCCAAACTGTGCCATCTTTCTTCATAACGATGTAGTCCGCATAGAAAAGCCACTGGTGTTGCAAGCCATCCATATATACAATTGAAAAGTACTGCTGCCCGGTATCGCCATTTTTATAAACCCATTCGATGTCATCACAGCCCTCACAGTATTGTTCAAACAGCATTTCAGAAGTGCTGCGTACAAGACTTGTGGCATAGCCGGTTGTGTATTCGTGATAAGCGTTAGTTAGGTATTCAACCTCGTCCTTAACGCCGGGGTCATAACGGAAGAAGTCCTGCTCTGGAATATGGAAAGCAGAGACCTTTGGATTTACCGCAAAACTTATCTGTACGGACATTTCCGCTGTGACTGCTCGGAATTCTTCTTTAAGCAAATGCTCATTGTTAATAACAAATGCATAAAATTCTGACGTATCCAGTAACAACAGCTTTTTGTAATTATTGCCGCCTCTGCGGAACAAACGCTCTAAAATAGTTTTTACCTTTGCCGAAGGCATATCAATTGTAGTTTTGATTGCATCTACACAGTGGAGAAGCTCCATACCGTGCTTATGCGTATTCACACGTTTACGAGTAGTAAAATAGTCATGGCTTTCCATTACCTTGTCAGTACGGATAAATTGACCGTGCAGAGCGTGACCGATAATTTCATCTCCAAACACATACCCATCAGCAGTAAGACGCAGTTTATTATTTGCCTTGTCTTTGCCGAGATTATGCTTTTTCACAAAATGGTCATAGATGCGGTTTAACACTTCACGCTCACCAAGACCATCAAAATCGAGGTCTCTGATTTGTTTTTCAAGGGTAAATGTTTTGCATTTATCCTTAAGGAACAGTCTGCGTGTTTCGTATGCCTTGTCCATATTGGAAAGCAGACCTGCTTTATATTTTTCGTCAAAGGTGTAAACATAGCAGAAGTCTAATAAATCATCTTCATAGTGCGTAGCCTCCGGCATACGGCGGATACGGCCTATAGTCTGGATTTCAAAACTTTCGCTCATGCCTTCACGCAGCTTAACGAGTATTTTAGCACGAGGGCAATCCCACCCTGTGCTGATAGCTTGTTTCATAAGCAGGAACACAGGGATAGCATCGTTTTCTGTCAGATTGTCCGGGAGATCTTTCTTGTCCTCACTCATCCATTTGCTGACCATACCGTTATCGTAGGTATATCCCATGCTCTCTAACTTGCGTTCAACGGCAACGATAGTTTCCGGCTGTCCGTTTGGAAACTGAATAAGCACAAGAGGGCGTATGTTTTTGCCGATTTCTTTATAACGTCCTAAGATAGCTTTTCTCTTGGCATCAGCTAAATCGAGCAGATATTCGTAATCGTCTGTGATTTCCAGATTGTCCTCAATGCCTTCATTGACATAGAGAGCCTTGGTAATCAGACCAGCACCAATAACGTCCACTTCATCGATTTCAAAGAATTCATATCGTTTATTTTCGATAGCAGTAGCACTGACACGCACAATATTTTTTGCAGCAAAAGCATCGATAATAACCTTGGCTTTTGCAGTATTATTAGAATGTTCCTCATCAATAATGATAATGAATTCAATACATTTTCTGTGTGCATCAGCTATACGGTCAAACAAATTTTTGCATTCACTATCTCGTATGGCGGTGTTATCACGCTTAGTAACCAATTCCCAGTTTATGAATGTAGTGCTGCCCGGCTCAAAACCATTGAGCAATGCATCAAATAAATTCTGCGTTTTCCTGCCAGAAGCAAACTTACGCATTTTGTCACGGCTCTGTTCTTCCAGATTGCCTTTCCCGGGGCACAACCAAATAATCGCTGTGTTTTCACTAACATTGGACAGATACTTATCCACATAATCAACGAGAATGATGGTCTTACCGGAGCCGGTAGGAGCCTTCATCACAATGGTCTGTTTGCCATCCTTTTTTGTAGTGAGGTCGAGCAGATTTATAACAGCTTTTTCTTGGAACTCAAAGAGTTCTATACTTAATCCGGGAACTACCATGCTTCGCCAACCTCCTTTAACTCAAATTGGAAGTAATTATCCGGGATAATGTGTATGTCAATATTTCCGAACAATTTCTTCTGTGCCGTAGTAAACAACACATTTTTGGATACATACATTGCTTTCACATTACCACAGTTGTCCCAATTCTGTTCTATTGCATCCAGTTCATCATCATTCATAATAATGAGATATTCGCTGCCATCAATTTTTACGCCGTGTTCCAACTGTACCATTTCAGTTATATGAGCAAGTAATTCTTCACTGATGTCTTCTGCATCCTTTGATACAAAGTCGGTACGATAATATTTCACATCAGCAGGAATACCTGCAGTTTTACCATAACCTGAAATTATACGGCGAATACGCTCGTAGGTGACTTCTTCGCAGATATTATTTTCATTATTAGTACATAGAATGAAAGTACGATTGCTTCCATCGTTATCACGATTATATTCCAAAACAGCCTGTCCAGTAGTACCAGAACCTGCGAAAAAGTCAAGAACGATACTATCGGGTTTACTTGCAATGTGAATAATGCGAGAAATGAGTTCAACAGGCTTTGGGAACGAAAATACATTGTCTCCAAAAATATTCTTAATAGTGATAGTGGCTTTTTTATTACCTTCAATCCCTGTCCACAAATTTCCGGACTGTTTGGTGCGGCCTTCAAGATAAAACTTCTGATATACTTTCCAACCACTTTTATCTTTTTTCCATTCTATCCTATGTTCATTTCGTAAACTAATATAAGTGCTCTCTTGACAACGCCACCTGCTTTCATAGCCAGCAGGAGCAATCGGGTATATCTGTGTACCGTCTGGAGCAGTAACAGGATAATACATACTGGGTCTGTCTTCATGCCTGTCCTCGCCGCCAGTTTTTCTCAAAGGACGCACTAAATAACGCCCATATTCATCTTCTAAATTATAAATTTTCGAACTTTCATCATCAAAAGGCAGACCATTGAAGACAGCTTGTTCGGTACGTGCATAAACCAACATATAGTCAATTTCATTAGAAATAATTGCATTTCCCTGTCCAGTAGGAGTACCTGTACTACGAGCGATTTGTCCTCTGAAGTTGTTTGCTCCAAAAATTTCATCACAAAGCAATTTCAACTGAGCAACTTCATTATCATCGATACTTATGAAAATTAATCCCTCTGGACTAAGAAGTTCCTTTGCTCTCCCAAGTCGAGTTGCCATAAAAGACAGCCACTTGGAATGTCGAAAAGTATCCGTATTGTCTACAAAAGCATCATCATATATAAAATCACGACCGCCCGTATTGTACGGTGGATCTATGTAGATAAGGTCAATTTTTCCTGAGTGTGTCTTTTCAAGAAGACGAAGCGAATGCAGATTATCGCCTTCAAGGATAAAATTATAGACACCATCAGCTGATGCGTTGATTTCCTTATCTGTGCATTCAGTAAATACAGGAATATTATCACGCATCCGTATATCCACAGTCTCTTCGTGCTGTTCCCACACAAGACCATATTTTTTGGCGTTGAGTTCACTTTCAATTTCGCCTATGGCAATTAAGACATCATCATCGTCTTTATGTTCCTCACGAATGGTTTGCAGAAATTCAAGCATTCGTTGACGTTTCTGTTGTGATAGATTTGCCATTAATTTTCACCTCCATCATCCAACTCTGGCAATTTTCCAGCCTGTGATGCCATTTTCTTTTCCTGCGACTTTACTCGGCGTTCTAATTTTTTGATATCCTCAGACGGAGGCAGTTCTTCTGGTTTGATGCCACGCTGTCCAAGCATTTTACGAACAGACAGATTGTTCTGAACGTGTTCGCCTGTAATGTCTATTTCTCCCTGCAAATCCTTTTCTTCTACATTATAATTCGTCATTTCTGTTGCCAGATTTTTTGCAGCTATCGTCAGAGTTGGCAGAAAATCAGCAAGAGGGCGGTTGTCTTTCACTCCCAAGCGAGACTTCATCTCCTGTGTGCTATGACCACCGAACAGAGCTTGGTCACCTTTAGAACGAATACGGCCAAATCCGGTGTCATCGACGCCACGCTCATAAATGTTCTGCGATAAACGTTTTTCAGATTCGCGCAATCTGCTGCGAGCTTCTGTCCGCTCAATAAGGGCAATACGTTCTTCAATTAATTCCTGTTTTCGGGTCTGTACAGCAAAATAGCTCTGTGCAAATGCAATCTCTTCCTTTTTTGGGTCGCCGTTCTGTGCAATTAAATAACAGGCATAACGAGTCAACATATAGTCCTTGACATTTCTATGTGCGCCGCTACCCAAGGGAACCATTTTCGTGATCTCACGAAAATGGTCAGATACCTCAATACCACTGGTTTCACAGGATTCCATCGCACGGCTTATTGCTTTATCAAAATTTTCCCAACGTTCATAACCAAGCAAAGGCATTAATTCACGAGCAAACCAAAACTCAAAATTGGCGTTTTCGCCAATGTGTATAACAAGGTCAAACTGTTCTTTGATTTGACCGACTCTTTTTTTGTCCATTATACTTCCTCCTTTTCATCGGGTACAAATTCCAAAATATCATCAACGCCACAATTTAAAACTCGGCAGATGCTTTCAATGCTGTCAAGCGAGATATATCCGTTTCGTTTTAATCTTGTGATAATATTGGCAGAAAATCCTGCTTGTTGCTGCAATTGTGCATTCGTCATATCTTTCTCTATTAATAAATGGAATAGTTTTTTGTAGCTTACAGCCATTTTCACACCTCCAAAAACATCTCGTATAACTTTAAAATATATTATATCACGCAAAGATGAATTTTTCAATCTGTGAAGACGCTTGAGTTTCCGTAAACTGCATTAATAAAGTTAGTAAATCCTTATACACAAAGAAGATTTAGGAATTTTTTACATTAAAAAGTGGTACTATTAAAAATAAACATACTTAATAAGCCCTACTTAAGCAGGACTTGTGAGATGTATATTTGTTCTTTAAGTTAACTTATAAATTTAAAGCAAAGCTACCTGTATACCGGGCGTTCTGTCTTAAACCACAGTCTTGCACCTTCTTTGGAATATGAAAGAACGTTTTGTATACCTTTTGCAAGCCTGTAATAATAAAATAAAACTTTTTCCTTTATGGGATATGAAGCCTTTATTATTGTAGCCTTCATGGCATTTGTTTCAGATTTCATTGAAGTCTGAGCAAGAAATGCCATGCATAGCGTAATATAAAAATTTAGTGATTTGATTGCCTTAAGCTTACGTATACGGAAATTTTCAAACTTAAACATCTGCTTTTTGCAACGGAAATATTCTTCAATCTGCCATCTGGAAAAGTACATTTTTGCCTTTCCAAACAATGAGACAGCCCTTTCTATTGCAGAAAAAGTAACATCATTAATTGATGTAAAGTTTTTTTCATTTGATGAATGGATTTTAGAAAACAGGCTGACCGGATGGGCGTTATTAGTCAGCATGGTTGCTTCTGTTACATGATATCCCTTTTTATAAATGTTTTTCTTGGCAGTACTTTCAGAACCGTCACGCACTAAACAGAGCGACTCAAATTTATATCCGCCTGGTTTTACAACATCGCTGTCATCAATGTGTACCACGGGATGTTCAGGGCACCATTTTTTAACAGATGAAAGATAAGAGTTGAGAGCGTATGCGGGTATTCCTTTTGCAAGGTGGTTGGAAAGCCTGTCCACAACATTGATTTTTCTGGATGGTTCGTGAAGTTTGTCGGCTATGTCTGTAAGTAGGCAGCTTCCTGATGCTAACATGCCATAATTCATATCAGCCATAAACTTTCTTTCGGGCTTTGGAAGTTTTTTTTGAAATTTTATTTGAAAAAGTTAAAATTTCCCGTTTCATTTTATAAGTATTTGATGTAAAATTAATCACAGGTAGTCCTCCTAATTTTTGTTTAGTATGTTTTTTTGTGATGATTAAATTATACATCAAAAATGAGAAGGATTCCTTATATTTATGGGATTTTTTGAAAAAAATTTGTTGTAAAACTGTAATTAAGAATGACTTGTGGATAAAATACGTAAACTCAAGAATTATATATATTGATTTTATATATTGACATAGGTATAATTGAAGAAGTTTATTTGTTTATACAAATTGTTTAATATATGTTAATTAGTTTAGAAACATTGCTAGAACGACTAAATATTCACCCATATGAAATATAATTAATTGGAGAAAAATAAGTATGAGAGTAAAAGCGGTTGATATTGCAAGAATGACAGGACTTTCTAAAGCTACGGTATCTTTGGCACTTAATGGTAAACCGGGGATAAGTGAGCGGACGAGAATGGAAGTCATTGAATGCAAAAAGCAACTGGAAGCAGGTACAAAGGTTGTGAGTAATGTCTCACAGCAATCAAGGATTACAAATGGTCATGAAATAAAAGTGCTGCTTGTAAGCAATGGATTAAAGAATATAAAGGGTGCAGAAATGGACCTATGGACAGATGTAAATGAGGTTTTTGAAAAAAATGCCAGAGAAAAGGGCTATACTCTGGGGATTATGTATGTGGATTTTGCAACTGATAACATAGATGAAATGACCGCAGAATGTAATAAAGACAGAGTCGCAGGAGTTATAGTTATAGGAACTGAACTGCAGGAGGGGGATGAAGAGAAATTTTATGAAATAAATAAGCCGCTTATAATTTATGATTGTGAGTTGACCACGACTAAATACCCTTGCGTTATGATTAATAACAGACAGGGTATCTCTCTTGCACTTGAAGAATTATTTAATAATGGTCTTGAGAATGTTATATACCTGGGGAATACTATGTATATGTATAATTATACCAGTCGTAGAAGGGGATTTAAGGAGGTATTGGAAAGAAACGGTAAAGAGTTTCGAAGCGAATATATAATTCCTGTTGGAAGTAGCGTAGAGGAATGCTATGAGTTTATGATTACTTACTTACAAAAAAATAAACTTCCGGATGCATTTATAATGGACAGTTATCATGTTTCAATAGGAACCATAAGGGCATTGTGTGAATTGGGAAAAAAAATTCCGGAAGAGATAAGTTTGATTGGAGTAGATGTGTTGCCACCATATGTGACAGGTAGCTGTAAGCTTACAAGCATAAGAGTACCACACTCTGAAAGGGCTTATTGGGTAATGCAGTTGCTGTTTAAAGAGATGTTTGAGCCATCATCATTAAAGTCAAGATTATATACCAATTGCTCTCTGATACCGGGGGATACGGTCAAACAAGTGAAGATGAACTAATGAACAGAGGGGAAGCACTAAATTAGGTCATTTCTGAATAGTGTAATTATGTTTTAGAATTTAATTATACTGATTAGGAATGATCATTTTTTTGTTTAATAGGAAATATCTTCACAATTTCCTATTAAACAAAAATCTCTCCGAGAACGTTTTGGTATCTTGAAAAGCCCGGAATTAAAGGGCTTGTGGCAATAAATATTGCATACCTGAATCTTACGGTAAGCTGCTTATATCTGTCCAAAACTACCAACAACGCTTTTCAAAGAAAGGATAATGGCTATGAATAATATCTGCACTGTATAAACCCGAAACCGACTGTGTCGAAGTAACTCTTGATAATCAATTCCATGTCACCTTCAACTGCCAAAACTGCAATGCTCAGGTCAAATTGGCTGATCCGCTTGATATTGCTTATCTTATCCGTCTTGCAAGAGAAGAACCGGGATTCTATACCAGCCTTGCCTCAAGGAAAGGTGGTCTGCAAGGGTATGTGGAGGCTATGGGGAAGTGGAATTAGGGTTCCTCCCTTTTGCATCTATCCAGCTCTTTTTTAAATACATTTAAGTATTTTTTCATCTTATCGTCATACGGATTAATAAATAGCGCATATGATGATATTCCAATCAAATAGTATAAGTAGTTTCTTTTAGTTTGATTTGTCCTATCCATATGTGAAGATAATCCATATTTTTCTATATAGTACGCATCACTACGAATTCTTCTGCGCAATTCTCTACTGACCTGAAGCTTTTCATTAACAACCACCCCTGTAACTTCCTGTCTCTGATTTCGTTTTCTCACCCTTGTCTTACTATGATTTACATTGAAACCTTGTCTGCATACTATCCTTTCTATATTTTTTATCATATCTCCTTCATTAAAATCTCCTGAAAACGTGAGATCGTCCGCATATCGTGTGTACCTTACATCTTTTCCCTTTAAAAAATCAGCAATCTTATAATCCAATCCACTTGCAATTATGTTGGATAAAGCGGGACTTGTTGGTGCGCCTTGTGGTAATTCATTATTCAAACAGCATAAATTTGCCAACATAACTGCTACACTTTCTCTATAACCGACTTTCTTAAACACATTTAATATCCTGCCAAATGTTATACTTGGGAAAAAATCTTTCAAATCCATTGTTAAAACTTTATTCTGTCGTCTATGAAATCTTGCATTATCCTTAATTGAACGACCTGTTACATATGCTTTGGCATATGGGCTTATGCTAATCTTTACTAATATTTCTTTTAGTATCCAATCCTGTATTTCTTTTAAACTTGGTAATGGTTCATTTATAACCCTTTCTTTTCCATTCTTTTTTAATATACTAAAAGTTCTATAAAAACAATTTGGCGAATTTGATACCGCATATACATATTCTTCTGCATAACCAACCAATCGACACAAGTGTTCTTGATTATAAATTACTGGCAAATCTTGTTCAAACAGTCTC
Source organism: Catonella sp. (assembly GCF_057250765.1). Classification (NCBI taxonomy): domain Bacteria; kingdom Bacillati; phylum Bacillota; class Clostridia; order Lachnospirales; family Lachnospiraceae; genus Catonella; species Catonella sp. The sequence continues at coordinate 33,687 of NZ_DBHIEC010000016.1, read as the reverse complement.
TTTGCATATTCTAGCTGTTTAATACAATATTCATCTGATTTACTATTTAGCTTAGCTAATCTGATATAATTATTTTCATATTCGTTCCAATTCATATTTCTCCTAAAACATATTAACTTAGTGGCATAACTACTAATTTATATCGATGACTTTATCGCACATAGAACCGCTTCTATGCGTGATAAAGTCACGTAACAAATTTGAAAAATTTGTGCAGTTGTTTAAACTCATGAGTTTTCGCTCCTGCGAAAAAGAAATGAGTTTAAACACAGGCTAGAAAAGTAAATTCTTCTCTGATTGACGAACTCATCAATCATCACTTGCGTGAATGAGGCTAATTATGCCACCAAGACTAATATCTACTCTATAAATATATCATATATATCCATTTTTTCAATCTTATATTCAATATATGGTTCAATTTTCCATATTGCTTCATTTTTAATTTTTTCTGCTAATTTTTCCATTTCCTCTTTTCCTTTATCTGATAAAACAAATCTCTGATTATCATCTATCACTACTAATCTCTCATTTATAATCTGTGAATATGCACTCGCGATTTGTGCATATTGATAACCAGCTTTTTCCAATGCATCTACATTTCCTTCCGTACTCAATATTTTCAACAACATATATTTCATTCTATCGTCCATCATTACCTCCTCGGAAATGGTGCAAGTTTCATATTACCTTTTTCTTCCCAAAATACCGGAAAGGTATTATTGGGCGTTCTACACATTGTAACAAGCGCTTCTGATTGTCCATATCCTAATCTATAGTTCATTTTTACAGACATCTTATCTTCAATTTCTTTCATCAACTTCAATCTATGTTCAGCTTCTTCATCTTTATAATAATCTGAAATTCCCTTTCTTCTAGTTTCACCTACATAAATTTCAACTCCAAGTTTTTGTATATAATCCACTCCCTCTTCCTGTGCAACTAATGCAAGCACTTTTGTTCTTTCAACAATGTCATTTGGCAAATTCATACTTTTTAAGCACTTTTCTGCTGTCTTCCCAGTCCCAATAAAATCATCAACCAGAACTAGTATTGATTTTTCTCCTGACATCTTACCACAAACACTTGCACCATCATAGATTAATTCATATTTATATCTTCCCAAAACGCTGTCATATCTTATTTTCACGTCATTAAATAAATATGTCAAAAGCATTGAACTTTTTACTTTTCCAATATCTTCCGGTGCAATTAACGGCATCACAAAAATTTTAATATCCTCTTCTATATTCTTAACTAATTTTCTTAAAACATCAATCAGCCATTCCAGGTAGTGTTCCTGCGTCAACCACAAATATCTTTCTGACAATTCTAAAAATAAATCTCTTTTTTCATTTTCTCCAATATCTAAAATTCTTTGGCAAAATCTATTAAATTGTGACATACTTTTATCTTCTGAACGCTCTATTGTCCATTTATTCCTTTCGAATATGTCCTTTATTCTTAATAAATATTGGGTTGATAGTGTTTTTCGGTTCTTCTTACTCATCTTGTATAACTCACTTCTGTATATATGCTATTTTTAACACAAAACATTTCGTTCAGAATCCCATTTTCCATATCATCAATACTATAAATTGTATCCATGACCTCAAACGTCTCTCTCAAATTACCTTTAGCACTCTTCCATCCAATTCCATCTGTAATCCACACAAAAGTAAATCCATCTATGGTGTCCGCTTCCTGCGAAAGCATTTTATAGCTTCTAGCAGTTTCATTCAGTTTAGAACCACCGCCACCATAGAAGTTTGTTTCAATGCCATAAATCTGATTATCTGTCTTGATTACAAAATCAAATCTTTTAGCAGCTTTGCCCTGATTAGAAAGTGCAGATAAATCTATATCCCACTTTTGTTCAATATCCTTAAGATACATTTCCTTAAAGTAATTAACATCCTTTTCAAATCCTGCTGCTCGTATGTACTTCGCAACCAAATCTTCCATCTGGTGACCGCAACGATTTTTACGACCATTGGAATCCAATCCAGTTTCAATTCCCAATGCATAATCAACAAGATTATTCACTAAATGGTTAGCAATCATCTCAAACAATCCAGTTTTATGCATAAATACCTTATACTGTTTTACATCATAATCCATATTTTTGAAGTTATAAAGGAAAGCACCATCTTCATCCTGAGCATAAATTTCATATCCCCTTACTGCCAGTAACAGTGGTACACACTGCAATGTTTCCGGATACTTTGACACAATTCTCTCAAAATCTTCCTCTATATTCTTTGAACCAATCAAGGAATTCAGAATATTCAATTCCACCTTGATTTCTTCTACATTTCTGACAACCTTATCAAAGTCAATATAGTAATCATAACTTGATATACTCGGTCTGAACTTACTCAGCCATTCGTCAAAATCTCTATTTGTCATTTGCTACCTTCTCCAATCTTCTCCTGCTTATCTGTAAGTATTCTTCACTTACATCTATTCCAATAAATTTCCTTCCCAATCGCACAGCTTCTACTCCGGTAGTTCCTGAGCCACAAAATGGATCCAGGATAACCTGCCCCACCTCTGTAGAAGCTAATACAATTCTTTCCAACAAATATTCCGGTTTCTGTGTCGGATGCTTGCCTTCCGTCTTTTCAGATGGCTTTGTCAGCGCACCCGTCCAGACATCCTTCATCTGTTTACCACCATTTTCTTCTTTCATTTTTTCATAATTAAAAAAATGCCGAGACTTCTTATCATTCTTCTTTGCCCATAAAATGGTTTCCGTAGAATGTGTGAAGCATCGACACGCTAAGTTTGGTGGTGGATTTGTTTTTTGCCAGGTTATGTTGTTAATTATTTTGAAGTCTTCCTGCTCCAATGCCATACCAATTGAATATATATTGTGCAATGTTCCTGATATCCAAATCGTGCCGTTCGGCTTTAGTACTTTCTTGCATAACTTAATCCACTTTCTGTTAAACTTGTGTTTTTCTTCGATACTGGTTCCACTCTCCGAAAGTTTATCCCATGAGCCTTTATTAACGGAAACCATCTTTCCACCCTGACAGGTAATACCATCATTACTTAAAAAGTAAGGTGGGTCTGCGAATATCATATCCACAGATTCCGGTTCCATTTTTGTTAGAATTTTGAATGAATCACCCAACACTAATTGTGATTCATCTGTCTCGAAATATAATGGCACTTTTACGCTAAATAACCCATTCATATATTTCGCCTCACTTTAATTAACGGTGTATTCTTGAAACAATATTATACAACTCTCCTACATCGTTCCAATTCCGCGGAATATACCCACGTGCTGTGGCTTTATCTATTGCTTCCTCAATTTGATGATTCGTATTTACTTTACAATATATTGCCTCAAGATATCTATAAAAACACATTTTTCTTCCTTGAAATCTATCATTTGGATAATTAATATCCTCTTGAATTGCAATGTAAAACATCAAATCCGTCAACACTTCAAACGGAAACCCTTGCTTAAATGCTGGTATCAAGGTTTCATCTATATTCACATTTCTTCCAACTGTAGCAACCTGCTCAATATACCGTTTCATATGCTGAAAATTATATGCAGTAGTTTTATTGTACAAATCATTCATAATCTCAACGTGTGAAATTGGATGTTCTCCTTCTTCATCAACCAGATATACACAATAATCGCATTTAGTTTTGGTTGTCTTATATCCTGGATATCTTATTGCCAGTTGCATATAATCATTATAGGTCTCCAACACCTGATAATAACTTTTTAAATTATCTCTGCTTCGCGTCAATTCTATTATATTTCCATCACAAGTTACATAATCAACTACTATTTGTTTTTCTTCATTGTATCCCATCAACTCTTCTCCTAATAATTGCATATAATCACTTCTTCTCCAACCCTATTGGATGCATCCGAATTAATCATACGTTTCACACTTACAACATCTATTTTATAACCTTTGTTACCATACAACTCATTTATCAACTCCGTATTGTGATTTGTAAGCATACAGTAACAGCCTCTGGCAGTTAATTCATCAAATAACTTTGCCAATCTCTTATGGCTTTCAATATCAAATCCCTCTTTTGTGTAAGACTCAAAAGAAGTTGGATTTAATGGTGCATAAGGACTGTCAATAAATACAAAATCACCTTTTTTTGCATCTTTGCAAGCAGCCTCAAAATCGCCATCAATGATATTTACATTCTGAAGATACTCCGAAGTCTCCATAATAGCCTTTTCATCCACAGATGCCCTACGACTATTGTTATATGGCACATTGAAAAGTCCTTTCCCATTGACCCGATACAAACCATTGAAGCAATGCTTATTGATGAACACAAACAACGCTGCTAGTTCTACATCATATTCTGCTTTCATCAGCTTATCATTGTAATGCTCTCTAAGGGAATAATAGTATTCCTTTCCATCCTCCCACATTTCCTCATCCAGCTTGTTTACCGCTTTTAGAAATGCATCTGGAACATTTTGAATCTGCTTATATGTGTTAATCAATGCTTTGTTAATGTCATTTATCAGAGCATTTGCAGGTAGCAATTCAAATGTTACCGCACCACCACCTACAAATGGCTCGAAATAATTATTATATTGTTCTGGCATACGCTCTTTTATCTGTGGTAAGAGCTGACGCTTTCCACCAGCCCATTTCACAAATGGAACGATACTCGAATTACTCATTTTGATTCCTCTTCTCTATGTTCAACCAAGAACAAACTTTCACACATTTATTATACTTGCAAACATAATAAATAACAACCAAAACTTTCACTTTTTGTGAATTAAATCACTTCTGGAACACAAAAATATACTCATGTGCAAGTAGAAGAAAATTATGATTCTGTTTTTTCCAATAGTCCGTAGAACTGCAATTATGCTGCTCCTTAATGATAATCTCTTTATTTGTAAATCCAGCCTGAAGAAAGCATTCCATCATCCGAAAGCCCAATGGTATTACCTTTCCATACTTTCTTACATCCCCAATCATTACAGCACACATTTTGCCTTTTTTCAGTACCCGAAAAGATTCTTCTGCTACTTTCTTCATTTCTGACAAAAATTCATCCGCACCAAGTAACGAAACATCTCCTTCGATACCTTTACTATACTTGATGATATTTGCGTATGGTGGATGCGTACAGATAAAGTCAATATGGCTATCTTTGATAAAATGCAAATCAGTAGCATTGCCATTTCGCGTAAATATCTTTGTATTTGTTTCACATTGGAATTGTAAATTTGTTTCAGAGATTGAAACTGACTGCGGATTGATATCAACACCTACCGCATTGCGATTGAGCAGCTTTGCCTCTACTAAAGTTGTTCCACTACCCATAAATTGATCTAAGATCCAGTCTCCCGGATTTGAATAGCGAAGTATCAGATTTCTCGGCACATATGGTGACCAATTACCTCGATACTTTCCTGAATGCGTTGCCCAACTGCCTCTATCTGGAAATGACCAGACCGTCGTTGATTCAAGCTGAAAATTATTTGGTTGTAAACTTATAAGTCATGCCTCCTTCACTTTCTTGATTTTATCATTGTAACGCATAATCTCACAAAATGCCACAGTTATTTTCTTTCACTATAAGTGAATTTATATCTATTTACTCTTATGCGATAATATTCACAAATAGTGAAAGAGGTTTTTATATGTATTTCAACAATGATGCAGACCTATATCGTGTTATAGGTGCAAATATAAAACATTACAGAGAACAAGCAAAATTAACACAGGTACAACTTGCAGAGCAGGCTAAAATCAGCATTAGCTATCTATCTAAAATTGAGGCTGCCGGATGTGATAAGAGCTTTTCTATATCTGTACTCAATCAGATTGCAAATGTACTTGGTGTTGAAATAATGGAATTTTTTAAGGAGGTTTCTAATTATGGCCCAAATAATTAACTACTCATTACCTATGGGTAACCGCATTTCCATGCGCGAAAATCTAATTCAAACTTTTCTATATGAAAATCCCGGTACTGGTACAGGCAATAATGCATCTCGTTATCATTATAATGTTGAACAGTTTGGCAATTATGGTATTTTTCTCAAACGTCCAACCCAATTAAATAAAGGATTTGATTTCACCGTAAACATTGATGGACTGTTTTTTAAAAAGAGTCGTCGATACTCTAACCCTAGTCATCAAGACATCATAGACGCACTATGTGACTGTAAAAACAATTTTCCTAATATATATCCCTCTGTTGCCAAACAAATACAACTTATTTATGATTGCCAACCGGTCAACCGCACTCCTTCAGGTGCAACATTCTGTGATTATGCAGGCACAGAACATCCTATAGAAATTATTTTATTAGCTATAAAATGGTTGTTTATGGAACAAGATTGTGCATATTGGAATTATTCTGGACGAGCCATGTTTTATCAAGAGTTACATCGCTGTAATTTAGTATAATCCAATATACTTTTCCATAACTGATAGCCCTGCGTGTTTTCACGCAGGGCTATCATATTACCTCTTCCGTATCCTCATCCTCTCCACCTCTCGTACCATCTCTTCCGCTGCCACAATCCCTTGTTCCAACTGTTCCAACGTACCAATTCGGTTCTCTGGCTTAATTTCCTCCTGAATATTGTCTATGCTGTACTTTTCTTTTGTTACAACATTCATATATGCTTTCAATCGGTAATCATAACCTTCATTCTGATAGTCCGAGAATACCGGTGCAACTTCTCCTTTACTCGTTTTCCATCGCATAAGCCTTGGGAACCAACACACACCATCAACAATCAATTCCTTAAATGCTCTCAGAAACTGTCCCAATGCATTTAGCAGACCTCTAAAACTGTTTCCGGCTTCAATATCCTTCTTATGCTCTACACAATTTGCAAATTCTTCTAATAGCGGCGATAGGGGAAGATATGCTGAAATATACTCTTTAAGTATTGTTAGTGTATTCTGAAACTGTTCCCACTTAGATATTTCATCCTCGTATTCTTCCAGCTTTTCCCTCTTATAAGAAATCGCATAATCCAGTTTCAGATTTTCACTTTGCTGTTCAGAAATCTCTTGTTTGATTTCTCTAAGCTCGTCTTCATTCTCACGCTGCACCTGACGGTAAGCAAGTTTTGATGCAAGCATCATCTCAAAGTATTCACTGTCTGATGCACCGCTTGTAGTAACGTGTAAAAAGGACATTCCCCAGTATTTCTACTGAAAAATGTCCTATACTTATCAATATCTTTGTTGCATACCTGCTGCATATGTGTTGCATATGATGTTATTTCCAACACATTTGACAACATTTCACAACTTCTGTAGCCCTTGTAAACCGGGCTTTTCTTGATTTCTCTGTAAGAGAAAAATTATCTCTCAAAAAAAGAAATACACAGCTCGCAGCAGGGAAGTTTGCCTTACAGCATCGACAGCTCCTCAATAAAAGTTTAGAAAGTTTAATAATGTAATATTCTTGAATAACAATGGCGGAATGCTGGAAGAAACAGAAAAACCTATACAGAATGCACAAAATTGAAAAGAAGAATTAAACATAATAAACAAAAATACAATTAGCCAAAAAATTATATTGAAAAATATAGACAATGGTGCTAAAATTTAAACCGTAATTAAACTAATCAAAAGTTTAATAAGTTTAGATACTATTCAGTTTTAGGTAAAGGGAGGAAATGTATGAAAAGTAAAATGTTTAAGCGAGTGCTTTCAGGTATTACAGCGTGTATACTTTCAGCAACAATGCTCGCAGGTTGTGCAGGTGGTGGAAATACATCAAGTAAGAGTGGTGGTGATGTAAAGAGCGCAGGAAGTACAACTTCAGGAAGTGGTGCCAATACTGCAGATGGTGGAAATGTTGAGCTTACATTTTGGGCTCTGCAGTCGAGACAAACTGCGTTAGATGCACTGACAGAAAAGTGGAATTCGGATCATCCTGATAAAAAGGTGACAGTATCCTATTATGATACAGATGGAATTAAGGATGCTTGTAAAACAGCTTCACAATCGGATTCTATGCCAAGTATGTGGTTCAACTGGGGTGGCGCTCTTGGTCAGTATTATGTTGATAATAATGTAACTTACGATTTGACTAAGTATGCAGAAGATAATAAATGGGCAGATAAATTTAGTGCGGGAGCTCTAAACCTTTGCAAATTGTCAGGTAAAGTAGCGGGATATCCGACCAGCTTCAATGTTATCGGAGTCTACTACAGAAAAGACTTGTTTGAAAAGGCCGGAGTGAAAGTACCTACAACTATAGATGAATTTGAAGCTGTTTGCAAAAAGCTTAAGGAAAGCGGCACTACTCCAATGATTACAGCCGGACTTAATGGTTGGCATACAATGAGGTGGATTGAACAGTACATTGAGACTGCTGCCGGAAAGGAGCTCCATGATAAATTGCAAAGCCTTACTGAAAGCTGGGATAATGAAGCTGTAGTAAAGGCATTTGAGAGATATAAGGAACATTGTGAAGCAGGTTATTACCCTGATGGTTTTGTAACAGCCAGTCCTGAAGATATAATATTACACTTTGGGCAGGGAATTGGAGCAATGGATATTGAAGGACAGTGGTTTGATGGCCAGATTAATTCTAATGGTATAGACATGAACAATGTAGGATGGTTTCCGTTTCCGAGCGGAATAAATCGTATGTCGGCTTTTGCAGAAATGACACAGTTCAATGCAAAATTGACCGATGCGGAACTTGCAGCAGCAGTAGAATATATGGACTATATTTACAGCGAAGAAAATGCAAAGCAGTATCCTGATGCATATAACTTACCATTGCCAGTCAATGGAGCAAGTATGCCGGAAGGACAGCCAAATGTACCGGGATTATTCGAAGCTGCTAATAAAAATGGTACATTTACAATTACTGACCAGGCTTTACCTGCTGAAGTTGCAGATGTTCTTTTCCAGTGCCAGGATGCAATAGCAGGTGGTTCCATGCAACCGGCTGAAGCGGCAAAGAAAATTCAGAAAGCTATTGAAGATTACAAAGCAAAATAAAATGATAAAATGATAAAAGGGGCTGTATAGGCAGCTAAACAGGTGATAAAGATGAAAAAGAAGGGTTCTGTATCAGCATACTTGTTTATGCTGCCGGCTCTAATTATATACTTGTCAGTAATTGTTTTTCCAATAGGGTATTCGCTTTACATAAGTGCATATTCAGGAAATGGCATTGCAAAAATGAAGTATGTAGGTTTTGGTAACTATATAAAGATGTTTAAAGATCCTGTTATGTGGATATCATTTAAGAATACTATTATATGGATATTACTTACTGTGTTTGTTACAATGACAGTTGCTCTTGTTCTCGCATTATTGCTAAGTAGGGCTTTCAAGGGAAGAACATTTTTTAGAGCTTTCTTCTATTTTCCTTGTGTAATATCTGGAATCTCCGTAGCTATTATTTGGAGATGGATATACAATCCGCAAATTGGCTTTATTAACCAGTTTACAAAGGCCTTAGGCATTGATTTTTCGCAGACCTGGCTTTCTAATGAAAAAGTGGCATTATATGGATTATTTGCAGCGTCCTTATGGCAGGCGGTTGGGCAACCGATGATACTGTTCATAGCAGGAATACAGGCTGTTCCGGAAGATATACTTGAAGCCGCTGATATTGATGGAGCAGGTAAGGTAAGAAAGTTTTTTAATATTACTGCTCCAATGATTAAAGAAACATTTATTATGGTTATCTCAACTTTGGTTATAGCAGCTATGAAGGTGTATGATATAGTAAAAGGTCTTACAGATGGAGGACCAAACAATTCAACACAGGTGCTTGCATCCTATATGTATAATCAGGTATATCAATATAATAATATTGGATACGGTACTGCTATAGCTATATTTATGGTTGTTATTATGCTGGTTATTATTGTTCCGTATCTTGTATTTACAGCAAAAAGAAGTTAAGGAAAGGGGAAAAGGATGGATGCTAAGGCTAAAAAAATTGGAAGTTCGGCACTAAAATATTTTGTGCTAACGGTTCTTGCTCTAATCTGGGTAGTGCCTATTCTTACCCTTATTCTGACATCTCTAAAGTCAAAACCAGATTTTTTCAGTGGGTTAAGCTTGTTTCAATTACCTGAAAAGCCGGCACTTGAGAATTTTGTTGGAGCATTTACTAAGGGCAGACTATTTACATATATGAAAAATGGTCTAATTATCTGTCTTATGAAGGTGCCACTTGGAATCTTTATTGAGGCCATGGCCGCATTTGCAATTACAAGACTAACATTAAAAGGTAAAACCGGATGGCTGGTATTCTTTCTGGTAGGAATGATGCTCCCTATGCAGGTGGCATTAGTTCCAATCAGTATTGTTTATAGTCAGTTACGATTGACCAATACATATTTTGGATTATTTTATATCTATATAGGATTTGGAATATCGTTTGGAATACTTATTTTACATGGATTTTTAAAAGGTATACCTAAGGCTATAGATGAAGCAGCCTATATAGATGGTGCAACTAAGTGGCAGACATTTACAAGGGTTATATTGCCAATAGCTAAGCCTGCAATAGCTACACTTTTAATAACTGATTTTCTTGCAACCTGGAATGAATATCTTTTGGCATCTGTTGTTATAAATGATAATAAGCTAAAAACTGTTCCGGTTGGACTATTGACTTTTGTTGGTGAGCATGGAACCGATTACGGATACTTGTGTGCAGGGGTGCTTATATCGGTGATACCGGTTATGATAGTTTATCTTATATTCCAAAGTTATTTTGTGGAAGGAATGGCGGGAGCTGTAAAATAATTAAAAGATATCAAACTTTTAGGGGGAAAACTTAGTATGAAAAATAACTTATTCAAACCCGAAGCCCCGGTTTGGAAATTTATGGAGCTTTTACTGGAACTTGTAAAATTAAATCTTCTTTTTATTTTAACATCCTTACCAATAATAACTGTAGGCGCATCAATAACTGCAATGGATTCGGTGTGTTTCAAAATAAAGGAAAAAAGAGCAGGATATATTACAGATGACTATTTTACTGTCTTCAGGGATAATTTCAAGAATAGCACAATAATATGGATAGTTTTCCTGCTTTACCTTGGTTCACTAATCATGACAGTAAATTCAGGGGGGTTAAATCGAGGACTTATGATAGTGTTGGGCATTGCTACAGCTATAGTTTTGACAGTAGTTATTTATGCCCTGGCAATGCTTGCAAGATTTGATAACGGGCTTACAGATACCATAGTTAAGGCAAGTTTTATCGGGATAGCTGGATTTCCCTATATTATAGTAATTTTTCTTATGATTGCGTCTCTGGTGTTGGCAACAATGACAACATATTTAACTATATTTATAGCTTTGCCCATGTGGATACTATTTGGATTTTCGGCGGTGGGATACATCAGTGCCATATTCTTCCTGAGAATATTTAGGCGCTTTACTGATATTAAATATATAGAGGAAATTGAAAATATAATGAAAGAGGCAAAATAATGAAAAAATGGAATTATCACTTTGAAGTACCTGCCCAGAAGAAGGTTAGAGTGATTGTACATACCGATTGTAAAAATGAGGCTGACGATCAGTTTGCGCTGGTGCATCATCTTATGACAGATAAGTTTATTGTTACAGGTATAGTTGCCGCCCATTTTAATCAGAACCCGAAAAAATTTGGTGAGGGCAATACTGCAAAAGCAAGTGAAGATGAAATAAACAAAATTCTAAAGCTTATGGATCTTGATGATGAATATAAGGTGTACAGAGGAGCAGAGTATCCGCTTGAAAATGAAACAACACCACGAGAAGCTGCCGGTGTGGATTATATAATTGAAGAGGCTATGAAGGATGATAAACGTCCTCTGTTTATAGCCTGCCTGGGTGGGATTACCGACTTAGCTTCAGCCATAATAAAGAAACCGGAAATCTGTGAAAGGATGACTGTGATATGGATAGGTGGTGGAAATTATCCTAAGGGAGGCTGGGAATTTAACCAGCATCAGGATGTAGCGGCAGCAAATGTAGTTATGAAGTCGAAAATACCGGTATGGCAGATAACTAAGAACTGTTATAAGCAGAACGCAGTTACGCTGGCTGAGCTTCAGCTGAATGTGGAGCCTTGTGGTAAGATTGGGAAATATCTCTTTGAGCAGATGGTTGAGCTAAATAATGAATGTGCAGATTATGAGTGGCCACATGGCGAAGTATGGGGATTGGGAGACAGTCCTACTGTTGGTGTGCTTCTTATGGAAAGTGAAAGGGATGATGTCTATGATATATTCAAGGCACCGACAATAAGTTATGAAGATGAAAGCTATAGCTTTTCCGAACAGGCGAAAGATGTCAGAGTTTATAACTTCATCGATTCAAGGCTGACTCTATCAGATTTCTTTGCAAAACTTAAAATAAATTATGGAAGTTAATAAAAACCGGTTAACCATGTCAAAATATTCACGCTAAATTTAGTTGCGTGAATATTTTGCAATGCGAAGCAGGATTCTTTCTCGTTTAATAGTCTTAGAAGAAAAGAGGTATAATTATGGGAATTAAATTAGGATATGCACCCACAAGAAGGAGTATATTTAGTGCACCTGATGCAATTAAATACAGAGGTTTAACAGCAGAAAGATTAAAAGAACTTGGAGTTGATTTTGTAGATATCACAGACATTAATTCAGAAGGTCTTCTGTATGATGAAAATGACAGACTAAAAATAGTGGAAAAATTCAAACGAGAGAAAATAGACGGACTGTTTTTGCCTCACTGTAATTTCGGGACTGAATATGAATGCGCTAGGCTTGCAAAGGATCTAAATGTACCTGTACTTTTATGGGGACCTAGGGACGAAAGGCCGGATGAAGAGGGACGACGTCTAAGAGATTCACAATGTGGTCTATTTGCTACAGGAAAAGTACTCAGAAGATTTGGGGTTAAATTCACATATATGACTAATTGCAGGCTTACTGACCCTGAATTTGAAAGAGGAATAAAAGACTTTCTTGCTGTCTGTAATGTAGTTAGAACATTTAGAAATACAAGAATATTACAAATAGGACCAAGGCCTTTTGATTTCTGGTCAACTATGTGCAATGAGGGAGAATTGCTGGAAAAATTCAACATTCAACTATCACCAATCCCGCTTCCTGAGCTTACTGCAGAGGTTAAGAAGTGCATTGCTGAGGGCTCAAGGGTAGACGAAATTATTGAGTATTGCCATAAAAATATGGAGATAAAAATCAAGGAGGATAAGCTTGTAAATGTAGCAGGACTTGCAGCAGCAATGGAAAACCTTATAAAGAAATATCACTGTAATGCTGGAGCCATCCAGTGTTGGAATGCTTTACAGGGTGAACTTGGTATAATGCCTTGCGCTGCAAATTCTATACTTAACGAGCAGGGAATACCTATTGTTTGTGAGACTGATATACATGGGGCTATTACTGCACTTCTAATTGAAGCTGCTGCAAATGATGGAACAAGAGGATTCTTCGCAGACTGGACAGTGCGTAATCCTGACAGCGAGAATGGTGAACTCCTGCAGCACTGTGGACCTTGGCCAATATCAGTGAGCAGGGAGAAACCTAGCATTACTTACCCTCTGGCGTTTGAACATCCAGGAGCTGTGACAGCAGAAGCAAAGTATGGTAATTTGACACTTTGCAGATTTGATGGAGACAACGGTGAATATAGCTTGCTGTTAGGTAATGCCAAAGGTGTTTCGGGACCAAAAGGAATGGGCACATATCTTTGGGTTGAGGTTGCTAACCTTAAGAGGCTGGAGGCAAAAATTGTAGAAGGACCTTACATTCATCATTGTGTAGGTATACATAAAGATGTAGTTCCGGTATTATATGAAGCATGTAAGTATATGGGAATTAAGGCTGATTTATATGATCCGATTGAAGAGGAAGTTAAGGCTTATTTAAGAGGAGAATGATATGAATGAATTAAAAGTGAAGTCGTATGAGCTTAGAAAGGATATTGTAGACATTATTAGAGCAGGTGGCGGTGGTCATATTGGAGGCGATTTGTCGGTAATTGATATCCTAACTGAAATTTACTTTAATCAGCTTAATATTACTCCTGAAACAGCTCAATCTCCAGACAGAGACCTATTCGTCTTGAGTAAAGGCCATGCGATGGAAGCATATTATGCAGTGCTCTGTGCACGAGGATTTCTGAAACTAAACGATGTAAAGGATGGGTTCTCAAAACTAGGTTCACCTTATATAGGACATCCTAATAATAAGCTTCCAGGAATAGAAATGAATTCAGGCTCATTAGGACACGGTCTTCCTGTTTCTGTGGGCATGGCACTTGCCTGTAAAATGGATAATAAACATAATAGGGTGTTTGTGGTAACAGGTGATGGCGAACTTGCAGAGGGTTCAAATTGGGAGGCTGCAATGTCTGCCGCTATGTTCAAGTTGGATAATTTAATTTGGGTTATAGATAGAAATCATTTGCAGATATCGGGTGGAACTGAGGATGTAATGGCGCTTGATGACCTAACAAATAAAATAGAGGCGTTTGGATGGGAAACCATTGAGGTAAAAGACGGAAACAATCTTGATGAGTTACACAATGCATTTGAACAGGCAAAGATGGTAAAGACAAAGCCGGTATGTATAGTAGCCAATACTATCAAAGGGAAAGGTGCCTCCATTTGCGAGAATAAGGCTGATTGGCATCACCATCTCCCAAATGATGAAGAGTATGAGTCAATAATAAATGATTTTAATAAGAGGAAGGAGGAACTCGAACGTGAATAAGATTCCAAATCGAAAAGTTATATGTGATGTGCTAATGGAGAAGGCAAAGGATGATAGTGATATAGTAGTATTATGCAGTGACTCGAGGGGTTCAGCTTCACTTTCGCCTTTCTTCAAAGAATTTCCTAAGCAGTCTATTGAAATGGGGATAGCGGAACAAAATCTGGTTGGAGTAGCAGCAGGCATGGCTAAATGCGGGAAAAAGCCTTTTGCTGCCAGTCCTGCAGCTTTTCTTACGACAAGAAGTTACGAGCAGTGCAAGGTAGACTGCGCATATTCACGAACTAACGTAAAGCTAATTGGAATATCAGGTGGAATAAGTTATGGTGCTTTAGGGATGAGTCATCATTCTGCTCAAGATATAGCTGCTATGTCGTCTATTCCAGGAATGAGGGTATATCTGCCAAGTGACAGACATCAAACAAGAAAGTTAATTGAAAGCCTTCTTGAAGATGAGGAGTGTGCATATATAAGAGTTGGAAGAAATCCGGTCGAGGACATATATAGTGAGAACGAATGCCCATTTGAAATGGATAAGGCAACCATCCTAAAAGAAGGAAATGATGTCGCAATTATTGCTTGTGGTGAACTGGTTTATCATGCTTATAATGCTGCAAAAATACTTGAAGATAAGGGAATATCTGCATCTGTACTTGACATGTATTGCATTAAGCCAATTGATAAGGAGGCAGTCATAAAGGCTGCAGGAAAAGCAAAATTTGTATTAACAGTTGAGGAACACTCCCCTTTTGGAGGGCTTGGTTCAATGGTTGCTCAAATCATAGGGGAAAATTGTCCTAAGACCTGTGTGAACATTTCACTTCCAGATGAGCCGGTAATCACTGGAACATCATCAGAGGTCTTTAAGCACTACGGGCTGGATACAGATGGGATTGTAGATAAAGTCATTGATATTATGAAGAGGTAGTTATGAAATATATTTTATCTATAGACCAAAGTACACAAGGAACTAAAGCCTTGCTTTTTGATGAAAGAGGAAGGGTTGCTTGCAAAGCAGATAAGTTACATAAGCAAATTATTACAGAGAAAGGATTTGTTGAACATAATCCGGAAGAAATATACTGTAATGTAATCGCTGTATGTAAGGAAATTATTAGTAAATATGAAATAGAGCCTAATGATATTAAAGCTCTGGGTATTTCTAATCAAAGAGAAACTTCGGTAGCTTGGAACAGGGAAAATGGAATTCCCCTATGTAATGCTGTTGTATGGCAGTGTAGAAGGGGCGAACAGATATGTGAAGAACATAGGAGAGAAGGACTTGAAGAATACGTTAAAAATACTACAGGACTTCCACTATCACCATACTTTCCTGCGTCAAAGCTACAGTGGATAATTGATAATATACCGGATGCAATAAAACTGGCAAAGGAAAACAAGCTTGCCTTTGGAACTATAGATAGTTGGCTTATATATAAGTTGACGGAAGGGAAAAGTCATAAGACAGATTATTCAAATGCTTCCAGAACTCAGCTATTTGATATTAATAAGCTAAGATGGGATGAGCATCTTTGCAGTAGTTTTAAAATACCTTTATCTGCATTACCTGAGGTAGTCATGTCAGACTCTGTTTTTGGTTACACAGATGTAGGAGGTATTTTTGACAATAAGATTCCAATTTGTGCTGTAATGGGAGATAGTCATGCTGCACTGTTTGGGCAGAACTGTAGAGCAGAGGGCGGAATAAAGGCAACATATGGCACGGGTTCATCTGTCATGTTAAATACAGGCAAAAGAATAATCATCAGCAAAAAAGGTTTGGCAACATCGTTAGCTTGGGGAATGAATGGTGTAATCAATTATGTGCTTGAAGGAAATTTGAATTATACCGGTGCAGTTATTTCTTGGTTAAAAGATGAGGTACACCTTATAGATAGTGCAGCAGAGACAGAAGAATTAGCAATAAAAGCTAACAAGGCAGACGAGGCTTTTTTTGTTCCTGCATTTACAGGGCTAGGTGCACCTTATTGGAAACCTGATGCTAAAGGATGTCTCACAGGTATTACGAGAACTACGGGACGTAATGAAATTGTTAAAGCCTGTTTGGAATGCATAGGATATCAGATTACAGACTTGATAAAAATTATGCGAGAGGAATCAAATGAAGATATAAGAGTTATCAATGTTGATGGTGGACCTACAAGTAATAAATATTTAATGAGATTTCAAAGCGATATTGCTGATATAAATGTTAGGATTCCTGAGCTCAAAGAGCTTTCAGCGTTGGGTGTAGCATTTATGGCTGGAATCAAAATGGGAATTTACGACTCTAATCAAATATTTGATGGAATAAAGTATGAGGAGTATAGCCCGAGTGCTGACAATGATTTAAGGAATAAAAAATACGAAGGATGGAAGAAAGCAGTAAATCAAGTTATTAAAGTGTAAAAAGGAAAAATATCAGTCTGCAATATAGGCTTAGAAAAAGTAAGTTCAACCCGCTATTCAAACAAATACTTGAATACAGGAGTTGAACTTACTAATTTGATTAAATATCTTCTATCAACCAATCAATAACATTGATTATTTTAATTCCATTTTCGGAGATAATGAAATCTCTATCGAAAGTCAGTATGATTTTTTCATAGTTATTCTATTTCGGTATCTCCTATTTTTCCAATAAAAACCCTGTAATGTCTCCTTATAAGCTCCAGAAATACAATATTTTCCAAGATATGTCCTCTATCTGCATCTCTGTATCCAAGAAGCATATTTCTAAAACCTAAATCAACAATGTAGTTTTTATCAAGAGTTTTAAGCAGCTGTTTTCCTTTTATATCATACCTGCCGGAAAGCAGTGTAGCAAACTCTGAAGATAATAAATAGGCATTTGAACCTGTAATGTATATATCAACGTCATAGTCTAACCTAAAAGATTCTATTGCTTTTTCCCAATCGGATACTACCTGAAGTTCGTCAAAAAGAAGATAAGTTTTGCATGTATTATCTATCCTATCGCTTACATATTGGTAAAAAGAGAGGTGGTTAGACAATGAATTATATTTTTTTGAATTATAAGTTTGAAAAATATCATTATATTCCTGCTTTTCGTATATTGAAGTTGAAAACAGTTAAAATTATAGCCTAATGAATATTTTGGTAGTATCAAGTGAGACACAATAAAATCTGAGTGTCTGCTCATAATTTTATAAAGTCTTTATATTATCTGCCTTTTCTGTAGCCCTTATTTACCATTATTGTCTTTAAATAACATATATTAAAAATATTTACATTGAACATAAACTGTGCTATAATTTTTATTACCAAAATAGTAATGAAATTGAAGGGGGACAAAAATTAAAATTGGGGATGAAGATACTAATTTTCCTCCTTTTCACTTTGAACACTTAAAAGGTGACAGAAAAGATGAATGGAGCATACGCTTAGGGAATACAGGATATAGAGTTACAATGATTCCTTGTGATGTCAGTGAAAACGAAATCACAGAAGGAGATATTTTAGCACAGTGTAAAATGATTAAAATTGTAAAGGTGACGGAGGTGTCAAACCATTATGAGTAATGTAAATGAATACAAAGATATAGTGGCCTTTCACCCTGGGTATTATATTGCAGATGTTATTGAAGACATGGAAATTAGTCAGGCTGAGTTTGCAACAAGAATGGGGACAACAGCAAAGACATTAAGCCAGTTGATAAATGGGCAGGCTAATATATCTAATGACTTAGCGAAGAAGCTTTCTGTAATGCTTGGTACCAGTCTAGATGTATGGCAGAATTTACAGAATACTTATGATCAGAAACTTATTGAGATACAACTGGCCAAGGATATTGATGCACAGGCAGAACTTGTGAAAGAGATAGATTATAAGTATTTTATTGACGTAGTTGGTTTGCCAACGACAAGAAGCATCAAGGATAAAGTGGCAAACTTATGTAAGTTTTTCAAAGTTGCAGATTTAAGAATTATGTTGAAACAGGATTTTTTAGTGAACTTTAGAACAAGTTCATCTTGCAATAAAGAGAAACACATTATTAATTCCAGAGCTTGGATTCAAACAGCTATGAATTTTTCAAAAAGCATTGAGACTAAGCCTTACAATGCAGTAAAATTAAAAGGATATTTACCGGAGCTTAGAGGTATGACTCTAAAGGAACCTGAAGAGTTCTTGCCAAGAATGAATGAAATTTTTGCCGAATGTGGTATCGCATTTGTCCTATTACCGCATTTGAAGAATTCAGGAGTGAATGGAGCAGTTAAGTGGGTGACAGAGGATAGAGTAGTGCTTGCGATGAATAATAGAGGACTTAATGCAGATAAGTTTTGGTTTTCATTATTTCATGAAATAAAGCATGTGCTGCAGCAGAAAATTAAAATGGTATTTATTAGTACTAAAGTTGAGGAGATGATGGATATTAATAATAACCTTGAATTAGAAGCAGATAAATTTGCTACAAATTATCTGATTTCTCCTGCGGACTATAAAAGGTTTGCTCCATCTAAATATACTTCTGATGATGAAATAGTTGAATTTGCAAATACAATTGGAATTCACCCTGGAATTGTAGTTGGAAGATTGCAGCACGAAGGAATAATTGCCCAGAACAGATGCTCAAAACTTAAAGAAAAGTATGTGATTGAAATAAAACATACTGCTTAAAGCAAATGTTATTTTCAAGGTAATTGCATCGCTCTTTTTAGATTCATTTTGTCTAAATTAAGTGCTTTGGAGATGTTTTAACAATAAAAAACAGATGGTTTTTTACACTATCAGACGCCATTACCGGGAAAAGATATGGGAAAGGTGATAGGAGAAAGCTTATATATAATAGATTCTAATTTTGTGACACTAAGTAAATAGTAAAAGGGTGAAAATCCAGTCAACCAGATATTCACCCTTTTAGTCTTAATAGTACTTATTCTGCATATAATTCAATAGTTTCTATTTTACCAACTCAAATTTCCATTGTTGATTTTCATATCCATAATAATCATATTGGTCGATGTTATTGCCATCAGTCATGTCTCCGTTTTTAATACCTAGCGCCTTCCCGCTATTTTTGTTAATTATAGAGAAATAACCATTATGTAAATCAATAATACTCCATAATTGATTACTATCGCCGTTTGCCTGCCATAACTTCATGATCACACCGTTTCTCCTTGATGCTCGAGGGACATCAAGCATCTTTGCTGCATTAACATTTGCTATATAATATTCACCTAAGTCATTACAAATAAGTTTCCAGCCTTGACTCTTACTACTGTCTGATTTTTCTGCTATTATTATTTCTGCACTATTTTCAGGAGAAGAATTTCTTATGTCCAAAACCTTAGTGTTGTCTGATTTATTTACTATTTTATAGACAGAATTTCTATCAAAAGCAGGTTCGAGATTAGTCATAGCATTCTCGATGACAAACGTAGTTATTGACTGAGGAGAAATAACAACATTAAGTGAATTACCGTCAATAGGCATATTGTCAAGCATGTTTAGATTCTCATTAGGGGATGTTCTGTATATGCTAACATCGCTCCCTAAAGTAGAAAACTTTGACAAATCGAAGGTGTAGTTATGACTATATTTAGAATCATTAATCACAACAAAACATAGCCTGTTTGTATCTTTATTCAATGAGGCCAGAATGTTTGGGTTATTGGCGCCTATAATAGTGGAACAGGGTCTTATGAACTTTGAAAAATTAGCCATACCATAGTACTGTTTGGTTATCTCATATTCCTCATCGCCCTTAAAGTTAGCATGAATAAGGCCCCAATTGTTAGTGTAAAACTCTTCTTCAACAGCTTGCCAATATACCCAAGTCTCAGGTTGTAACTCCCTAACATCATCTCTAATTTTATGCGCTAAGACAAGCGCGCTATCAATGGCATTATGATCATGTTCGCCTACACCTACTCCAAATTCTGACACAGACAAGCGTTTTCCGGTACAAAGCGAGATTGAATTAAGAAGCAATCTTTCATTTCCAAAATATGAATGAGTATTGATTTTGCCAATAGCAGATTTTGCATTGTCATCATAGGTATCCCAAGATGATAATGTAGATTTAAATTCAAACCCCTCAGGACCCGCTAAAGTAACATTAGAAAGTTCCTTTGAAGCAAATACATCTTTCATGACTTTAAATAGCTTATTTTGCTCCTCTCTAGTGTAGTGACATCCCTCCTGTCTATTGTTAACTTTCCACCAAGGACCGTTTGGCTCGTTAATAGGAGAAATAGAGTCGAATGTGACGCCAAATCTATCTTTGAAAAGTAAATAGACTTCTGCCAAATAATTTGCATAATCATCATAATAATCAGGTCTTAGATTGCTTTTTCCGTCGATATTCCCAGCAGAGCAACCACTATAAGTCATCCAGAAAGGTGGAGTTTTTGAAAATCCCTCAACTATGTTGACACCTCTTTCAATTGCACCATTTAAAATCTGTCGTTGTGTGGCATCCGCATTGTAATCCCAAACGCCGGGGTATGGCTGATAACCTTCAAGCATAGCACCATTTCTCATATGCGTATGACTTGGATTATCACCACCACCGATATTATAACGAGCAACATTAAATCCCAAACCATTCGACTCGTCAAATATTAAATCCAGTATTTCGTTCTTCTTTGTCTCATTTTTCCAACTACCGATTGCATTACCCCACCAAGACAGAGAAGTTCCCCATCCTTTAAGAGTTTGAAAAGAGTACTCAGGGCTAATGATGACATTTATTGTATCCTTAGCTTGTGTAGGTGAAAACAAAAAAGATAATATAACAAATAGCACGAGTGAGCAGCTGACTAATCCCTTGGTAATACTTTTCAATTTATTCATAAAACCTCCTTGTTTATTGTGAAAAATAATGTTGATAATAATTGATATTGACAAACATACAGCAATATGATAAAATGTAAACGTTTACAAGTAGTACAAATTAATTATATTATACAAAGGGGGAAATGTCAATGAAACATTTAAGAAGTGTAAAACTACTGGCAGCTGTTATGGCAGCTATTTTTGCAATAAGTGCTTGTGGAGAGTCAACACCAAATCAGACCGGAAGTAAAGCAGATACAGCTAAAGCAGACAGTAGTGTCACAAAAACGAGTACTGTTAAGAGCGATGATACTGCATCAAATGAGAAAGTAGAGCTTAGATTTCTTTTATGGGGAAACCAGAAAGAAATTGAGTACAAAACCAAGTGGACAGATGAGTTTAATGCAACACATGATAATATTAAAGTAAATCTCGAAGCGATACCAGAAGGCTTTCATGACAAACTCACAGTACAAGTTTCTTCAAACACACTTGCTGATTTAGTACAGATTGCCGGAGACTTCGGCGGTGAATATTTTAAGAAGGGCATATTTGCTCCATTAGATTCATATATTGAAAAAGACGGGTTAAAAGGTGCTTGGGTAGATAGCCTTATGAGTGGGCTTTCTTACAATGGAAGCGTTTATGCTGCACCAACCACTTTTTATTCAGGCTTCATTATTTACAATAAGACAATGTTTGAAGAAAACAATGTGCCTCTACCAACTAACGATTGGACAGAAGAAGATTTTCTAAAGGCAGCCAAGGCATTAACAAAAGGAGAAGGTGATAACAAGGTTTGGGGAGCAGATTTCTCATCCTGGTGGGCATATTCCCTTGCGAGAAATCTCTACGACGGATACAAGGCTTGGGATTGGGAGTCAGGAAAGATGACCGCTGATACCGAGGGATTTAAGGACGGTGTCCAGTTTATGACAGATTTGTATAGAGTTCACAAGATTTCCCCAACTCCTACAATGGCTAAGGATGTAGGAGGAACTTTTGAAACAGGCAAGTACGCAATGACTGTAGGAGCTTCTTGGGATATGGCAAGCTTTAACGAGGCTATTGGAGATAAATTTGAATGGGATATCGTAACCTTTCCTTCAAATTCAAAGTACGGTAAATGGAGATCACCGCTTTGGACAACAGCTATTGGTATTTCAGCAGACTGTCCTCATAAGGATGAGGCTTGGGAATATATTAAATATATGTCTGCCCAAGGAAAAGTGCAGGAAGAAATGGAGGTTATAGGCCTTCCTGCGTTAAAGGCAATAAGCGAGGATAGTAACTTTATTAACAATATACCAAAGGGATGGAAGAAATTTAATAAATCAGTATTTTTTGATGCTCTTGATTACGCAGTGGATGGAGTGGTACTTAATGAAATACAGGATGAAATAATTAAGGTTGAACTTGAATTGCTATTTTCAGGCGAACAGGATCTTGATACAACATTAAAGAATATCCAGACAAAGGGACAGCTTAAGTTAGATAGAATGAAAGAGTAACATTATTTTCCGGTGCCTTGTGGTAAAGTATTTAGCACAAGGCACCAAAATTTAACTAAAAATACAGAAAGTAATATTTGGAGGAATGATTATGAGGCATAAGAAGAATCAGGCGAAATACTTTTATCTGTTTATAATGCCATGGTTTTTGGGTTTCTTTCTGTTAACCTTTATGCCACTGGTGTATTCAATTTATCTTTCGCTCACGAAGTACAATGGTATTACTATGCCACAATTTATAGGACTAAGAAACTACATTGATTTATTGCTTTATGATGATTTATTTAGGAAAAGTCTTATAAACTCTTTTCACTATGCTATATTAGCTGTTCCTACAAGCTTGATACTAGCACTGTTTATGGCATTTTTATTATCCAAGGAAGTTAAAATAAGTAATATTTTTCAAATAATTTTCTACTTCCCTTCAATTGCAGCAGGAGCAGCGGTTTTTGCGGTTATTAAATACTTGTTAAGAGGCGAGGGAGGATTGATAAATTATATATTATCAATATTCCATATAGAAGGTCCATTCTGGTTAACCGATACAAAATGGGCAATGACCTCCCTTGTAATTGCAAACCTTATCTTCTGTGGGCAGCAAATGCTTATATTTTTAGCAGGCATTAAGCAGATCCCCGTCTCTTACTATGAGGCTGCAAAAATAGATGGGGCTGGAAGTATAAAGTGCTTTTTTAAGATAACATTTCCACTCATAGCCAATGTGTTTGTATTTAACCTGATTATGGGAATAATAGGAGCTTTTCAGGTATTTGTTCAACCGCTTATCATGACTGAGGGAGGACCTTTTAAGAAGACCTATATGTATGGAATGTATATATATGACAGTGGATTTAGCCATGGTAGATTTGGATATGCAGCTGCTCTTGCGTGGATTATGTATATAATCATTTTATTCATAAGTTTAGTTGTATTAAGGTCGCTAAGAAAACTTATGAATTATACAGAATAGAAAGGGGATGGGACTATGCTTAAGAAAGCAAGCTTATTAGTTTGGATTATAATATGCTGTATTTTAGGAATAATATTTCTACTTCCATTTATTTGGATGCTATCCACTTCATTAATGGGAACCGAGCAGATAGTTAAATATCCACCTGAGATATTTCCATCTCCAATTACATTAAGATCATTTAAATATATATTTGAAAGCACGCACTTCTTTATGTATTTTAAGAATAGTAGTATAATAACAATACTAAATATTATAGGAACTCTAATAAGTACCACTTTAGTAGCTTATGGATTTGCAAAGTACGATGCAAAGTTAAAGGGGTTTTGGTTTACTATCCTCATTTCAACAATGATGGTGCCTTACTTTGTAACAATAATACCCTTGTACAACATATACGCTAAGCTTAGGTTTACGAATACCATATTACCGTTAATTCTACCTAATATGCTGGCTGGAAGCAGCTTTAGTATTTTTCTTTTACATCAGTTCTTTAAGAGTTTCCCAAAGGAAATAGAAGAGTCGGCCAGAATAGACGGTTGCAGTGAAATTAAAATTTTGTTCAAGATGGTTATTCCAAATTCAAAGGCAATTTTATTTGTAGTTGCAATTTTTATGTTTGTGTGGACGTGGAATGATTACTTTGGTCCTGCAATTTTTTTAAATGATGAGCCAAAATATACCTTAGCAGTTGGACTTATATTCTTAAATTCTTCAATAAGTGGGTATAAAGACGCATTAGATCAGGGACCGGTAATGGCAATGGCATTATTAACAGTTTTACCTATAATAATACTTTATTCTTGCTTCCAAAAATATTTTATTAGAGGTATAGTATCAAGTGGATTAAAAGGATAAACAATGAATGCTTGAAAAGCTAAATATAAGAACGTCGGAGAAAATGATATGAATAAGAAAATTACTATTGTAGAATTAGCTGAAATGGCTGGAGTATCTACAGCAACGGTTTCAAGGGTAATTAACGATACGGGAAAAGTTGAAAAAGAAAAGAAAGAAAAAATACTAGAGTTAATCGATAGATATGATTACAGACCAAATCAAATAGCTAAGGCTCTACAGGCAAGCAGGTCGAATACAGTTGGTTTCGTTGTTCCGCACATAAACAGCCCATATTACGCGAGAATATTTTATGAGACCGAAATTGCAGCAAAAAAGATGGGATACACGATTTTGTTGTGCAATTCAGAATCAGATAAGCACCTTGAGAGTAATATATTGAATACATTTATGTCTGCAAATGTGAGAGCAATTGTTTTTATGGGAGGTAGGCTAGACGATACAAACATTGATAAAAAATATCTGGATGAATTGAAAAAAATCAATAAAAAAATCCCAATTATTGCCTGTGTAGACGTTGCTGAATTAAATTGTGTTCAAGTATATCAGGAACAAAAGTTAAGCAGTAAAGAGCTTTTAGAACATTTGGCGCAAGAGGGATATAAAGATGTTGCATTGCTTGGGGGCTTTGGGAACATCAGAACCACAGCAGAGAGACGAAATGAGATAATAGAAAGTGCTGGAAAATATGGAATAAAGATAAGAAAAAAAATAATAGAAAGCGATTATTCTGTCGAAGGTGGCAACATTGCAATGCAACAGCTTTTAAAGTGCGGGAAAATGCCCGAAGCAATAATATGTATAAATGATCTAGTGGCAATAGGAGCACTTAGTGAGACTTATAAAAATAATATAAAGGTTCCGGAAGATATTGCAATTTCAGGCTATGATGGACTCGATATATCAAGCTTTGTGTATCCCGGTATAACTACAGTAGCTTGCAATTTTAAGGAGTATGCAGAAACTATAGTTAATATAATCAATAATATTGAAAGTGTTGCAAAAAATACCAGAAAATCAATTAGTACAGAGCTTATAGTAAGAGGTTCAACGAAAATAAGCTGAAAAGGAGAAAGGTAGAATGAAAGACTTGCCACAGATTAAAAGATTTAATGGGGGATATATGCTTTTTGTTGAAGGTAAGCCATATATCATGCTTGCTGCGGAAGTGCATAATTCTGCTGCATCCTCAGCAGAGTATATGAAAATCGTCTGGGAAAGAGTGAAGGAGTTAAACTGTAATACACTTCTTGTGCCTGTTTACTGGAATATGATAGAAAAGCAAGAGAATGATTTTGATTTTACTATGGTAAAACATTTAATTATAGAAGCGCGTACAAATAGGGTTAAGCTTGTACTACTATGGTTTGGAAGCTGGAAAAATAGTTTGTCAACATATACTCCTAACTGGGTTAAACTGGATTTAGCCAGATTTCCGAGAGTAGAGAGCGAAGCAGGGATGAAAACAAAAATTTTAAGCATGTTTAAAAGTGATATCTTATCAGTAGAAATCAATGCATTTAAAACTTTTATGAAATTTATAAAAGATTTTGATGAAAAAGAACAGACGGTTTTAGCAATTCAGGTGGAAAATGAAGTAGGTATTCTTGGCCCTACAAGGGATTTTAGAAAAGAAGCAGGCGAAGCATATAAGGGATACATAAATGAAGATTTAATAGAAAACATTAAAAGTAATAGTACTACAAATTTGATAGCAGCAGATAATGGTAACTGGGAAGAAGTATTTAGAGAAAATGCTGCTGAAGCATTCATGTGTGCAAATTATGCTTCATACTTGGATAAATTGGCAAGGACAGGAAAGGAAGTATATAGACTACCGTTGTTTACTAATGTATGGCTTAAGGGTGAAGGCGAAGAGGCGGGAACGTATCCTAGTGGAGGACCTGAGCCTGAGATGTTAGGAATATGGAAAGCTGTGGCACCAAACTTGGACTTTTTATCACCTGACATATACGCATTTGAATTTGAGAAAATTGCAGATTTATATTCAGGAGAAGACAATCCTTTGTTCATACCGGAAACAAGGAGGGATAAGTGGGCTATACCGAACTTATATGTGGCTATAGGAAAGTATAATACATTATGTTATTCACCTTTTGGAGCAGAGAGTATTGGCGAGGATAAATCATTTATAACGGGAATCTTTCACACAGATGTTAATGATAAAAATGTATCAAGTGAGGCGGTAAAAGATTATCTTTCAAAGAGCTATAGATTATTTAATCATATGATTCCTATAATTACAAAATACTATGGGACAGATAAAATGACGGGTTTTTCACAAAAAGAGGGTGAAAGCAAATATAAATGTAATATAGGAAAATATGTATTGAATATAGAATTTTATCATAAGATAGATGATAATAACGAATTTATCCCAGGGGCAGGAATGGTTATCCAGATAGCGACAGATGAACTTTTATTCATAGGATATGGATATAGGGTCGAGTTAGAGAGTATAAATGAAGGGAAACAAGTGGATTTCTTGTCACTGGAAAAGGGAACATATGATGAATATTGTAATTGGAAGAAATATATGGATTTAAATGGAGATGAGCAATATATCAGACTAGAAGAAGAACCGTCAATAATTAAGGCGAGTTGTTACGAGTTTTAATTTGCATTTTGAATTAGCATTTTAACATGGCAGGAACAAACAATTTGGCTTGTTCCTGCCATATTTTTAAAACTATATTGACTTCATGAAACCCATTTCATATAATTTAATTAACCCATTTCAAATTTACAAATATGGAGGATATTATGTCGGATAATAATATTATTTCTGTAGATATTTCGCAGTTAGATAAGGGGAGAAGATTTGAAGGATTCGGAACTTCCCTTTGTTGGTGGGGTAATGTCATAGGGAGATGGGAAGATGAGGAATTAGTTGAGAAAATCTGTGCCCTATTATTTGACAAGACTAATGGACTTGGGCTTAATATTTTACGCTATAACTTAGGAGGAGGTGAAAATCCACCAAATAAGAAAAACTTTAGGGTAGGGGCAGATATACCATGTATACTAATGCCTGATGGCAGTATTAACTTGGAAGCTGATAAAGCACAGTTAAGTATATTAAAGAAGGCGATTAAATATGGACTTGATACTGTTGAATTGTTCTTGAATAGTCCACCGTTAGCTATGTTAAAATATCCATCGACTGCAGGTGCAGATGACGGACTTTGTAATTTAAGAAAAGGGATGGAAGAAGACTTAGCACAATTTATAGTAAAAAGTGCATTGGCTATAGAAAATGAAGTTGGTATGAAAATATCGAGTATAGCTCCATTCAATGAACCTGTGTCTTTTTGGTGGAAAAGCGGCAATAATCAGGAAGGCTGCCACTTTGATGTAGATGAACAAAGTAGATTTATTGAGGTATTAGCAAAAGCAATAGAAGATGCAGGTCTTAACGAAACTAAGATAAGTGCACCTGAGTGTTGGAGTACTTTTGAGACTATATATTGTATCAACCATTATTCTGCACATGCATTGAGTAAGGTAAAACAGATAAATACACATTCTTATTTCAGCAATGAACAGAGTAGAAAAGAACTTTGCGAAATAGCACGGAGACTTAATAAACCGCTGTGTATGTCTGAAATAAGCTGCGGTGGAAATGCGGAGCATAATCATGGTGATGTCAGCGCTGGTATGGAATTGGCAAAAAACATAGGAGTTCACTTAAATGAAATGAAAGCATCCTCCTGGATTTATTGGCAAGCGGTCGAAAATGAACTAATGAAGCATAACCATGGACTTATGCACGCAAATTTTGAAGGAAAAGAAGAGTTCTTTTTGACCAAGCAGTATTATATCTTAGGAAACTATGCCAAGTTTATAAGACCTGGAATGATGGTGTATGATAGTGAAGATTCAAACATTGTAATAGCGATGAATGAAAATAATAGGAAGTTGGTTATAGTGGTTGTAAATGACAGCGAGAAAGCCAAGATACTCAAAATTCAGAATGTGAGTACTCATCAACCTAACAATTGTAATCTATACAGGAGCTCTGAGACAGAGAGCTTGCTGAAGATAAAAGCAGATACAAGTGGTATATATGAGATTACTCCGTATTCTGTAACAACTTTAGTATTTGATGATGAAACATAAGGAAAGTAGGCAAAGTATGCAGGAAAAGATAATGACTATTTATGATATAGCTAAGGCAGCAGGAGTATCTCCTGCTACTGTTTCAAGGGTTTTAACCGGAAATGCAAGAGTAAAAGAAGATAAAAAAGAGAAGATTTTAAGTATAATTAAAGAAAATGATTTTAAGCCTAACGCTCTTGCAAGAGGGTTGATTAATAAAGCAACGAAAACAATAGGATTTATAGTACCTGATATTACAAATCCATTTTTTTCGGGAGTGTTCTTAGAGGCTGAAAAAAAAGCACTAAGCCTTGGATACACAATGATTTTATGCAATTCTATGAACGATAACAGGATGAATCGTACCGGTGTAGAATCCCTGTATTTAGACCTGCTTCGTGAAAAACAGGTAGATGGTATAGTCATAATGGGGGGCAGGGCAAATGAAAAAAAGTCAGGCAAAGATCAGGTTGAGGAACTTAAGGCTATAACTGAAAAGATACCGGTTGTATTTATAAACGGTGCAATGTCAGGGGTTAAAAGTTATCATGTGGCAGCAGATGAGAAAAAAGGAATGAAAGAACTGATATATTATTTAGCAGAACTTGGACATAAAAAGGTGGGCTTTATTGGTGGTCGAAAAGGTATTACCTCAACAGATATAAAACTTAAAGCTTTCATGGAGGCCGTTGATAATAAGTTATTTAAAAGCAGGAAAGAATGGATAATAGATAGTAACTTTTCTGTTGAAGACGGATATGAAAGTATGAATAAGTTATTAGATTGTAAAAAGCTGCCTACAGCTGTGATGGCGGTAAATGATTTCACAGCCATCGGAGCGATTAATGCAGCAAAAGACAGAGGGATAAGGGTACCCGAGGATATTTCAGTTACAGGATTTGATGGAATTTATATGACTGATGCAGTTCGTCCAAGGATTACAACTGTTTCACAAAATTACTCTGAACTAGGAGCAAAAGCGATAGAAATTATTGATAAGCTTACTATTGGAGACAAAGTAAAAAGGAAATATATTATAGATACTGAGGTGTTGATTAAAGATTCTTGTGGACGTATTTGATAGTGAGGTAAACTTGTCACCTAAGAAGATTTAAGAAAAATATTTATAAAATAATGAATTTATTATTGACACATTGTAAAAAAGTAACTATAATCAAAATATGAAATGGGTTTCAAAAGACATAATTAATAATGTTATCCTAATACACTTAAACTATTAGCCTGGTTATCCTAGTAAAAAACTTGGTAATTAAATCAGAAAATAGGAGGAGTATTAAAAATTCTTAGCTAAAATGGAGGAGGAAAGGTATGAAAAAATCTAAATTACGGGTACTGGCAGTAGCTTTGGTCACAGGAATGATTCTGTCAGGGTGTGGGGCAGCCTCAAGTAGTGGCTCTTCTAAGAAGGAGTCGAAGGCATCAGATGGAAGTGCGAAGACAGCATCTGTAGCAAAGACTGAAACCTCGGGCGAAAAATCTAAGGAAGAAGTAACCCTAAAGATGGCTTGCTGGGGAAGTGAAAATGACATTAAGACTTATGAAGAGCGAGCAGCATTGGTACATGAAAAATATCCTGAGATAACGCTTGAGGTAATGGCTATACCAAATGATGGATATGACACTAAAGTACAAACCATGATAGCTTCGGGTGATGCACCTGATATTATACAGGTAGGAGAAGCAAGTAACTCCTACGCTTCTAAGGGAGTCTTAGAAGACTTGACCAAATTATCGGAAGCCGCAGGACTTGATCTTGCAAAGAGATTTGGAACAGCAACTTCTACATATACCTGGCAGAATACCTTGTATGCAATGCCTGATAGAGGCGGAGCTATGATAGTGTATTATAACAAGGATATGTTTGATAAGGCGGGAGTATCCTATCCTACAAAAGATTGGACTTGGAAAGACTTGCTTGAAGCGGCACAGAAACTAACAATTACTAAAGATGGAGTTGTAGAGCAGTACGGTTTTGCAGCCGGTGGCTGGTGGCCTTGGTGGATGAGCTTTATGTATCAGAACGGTGGAAGCATATTAGATAGCAATCTAGAAAAGGTTACAGTTAACTCTCCTGAAAATGTAGAAGCTATTAATTTCTATACTGACCTTGTGCATAAGTATAAAGTAGCACCTTCAGCTGATGACTATAGCCGCTTTGGACTTAAAGATGGACAGCCTGATCCTTTATTTGCGCAGGGACATTGCGCTATAAATATTACTGGATTTTGGAATGTAGGTTCTCTTGAAAGTGTAGAAGGACTTAATTGGGATATGGCGCCAATGTGGAAAAATAAAGTTGGAGCGACCTTCTCCTTTGGAAGTGGGTTAGCAATTCCTAAAGGAGGAAAAAATGTTGAGGCAGCTTTTCAAGCAATTGAATTTTTGACAAGTCTTGAAGGACAGAAGCCTATAGTTGAGAATAAGCAGGATGCACCTGCAAATGTAGAACTTCTTCAAAGTGACCTTTTCTTAAAGCCTGCATGGGCAGAGGGAAAGAACATGAACTTTAATGCGTTCGCTGAATCAGCTGATATTATAGTTTCTCCTCCTCTTCATCCAAAGTGGAATGAGATACAGCGTGTATTTGATGAAAACTTCAGTGTGTTGTTTGCTGAAGGAGGAGATTGTTCTGAAACACTTAAAAAGATAGAAAAAGAACTCAATGAAGTAATAAAATAAACAACTTGTATTAAGAATGGAGGGCTGTCGTGACGGATAAGAACCGCCACGGTGGCCCTTATTGAAATGGAAGGAGGGAGACCATGGGCTCCAAAATGAAAGCATCAAGGAGAGAAGCGATTTGGTTTTATATTTTTGTTTCGCCCTGGGTATTAGGTTTTTTATTTTTTTCTCTTGGTCCAATGATAGCCTCTTTTTTTTATAGCTTTACAGATTGGAATATGTTTGAAACACCACGCTTTATAGGATTTTCAAATTATATAAAGCTGCTGACTGGGGATAAAAATTTTTACAAGAGCCTATTTAATACATTTTTTTATGCGGGATTAACCGTTCCACTTTCATTGATAATATCTTTGCTTCTAGCTTTTTTATTAAGTTTCCGGGTTCGAGGGATGAAAATATTCAGAACCATATACTACTTGCCGGTTTTAGTGCCTCTCACAGCTGTGGCCTTTGTGT
This sequence comes from Catonella sp., assembly GCF_057250765.1. Lineage (NCBI taxonomy): Bacteria > Bacillati > Bacillota > Clostridia > Lachnospirales > Lachnospiraceae > Catonella > Catonella sp. Next base: position 1,529 of record NZ_DBHIEC010000016.1, on the reverse strand, counting down.
TCTTTTGGATATTTAATACACAGATAGGTCTTGCGAATCAGTTTTTGGGGCTGTTCGGCATAGAGCCACTATCCTGGCTATACGATGAAAATCTTATAAAATATGTCATCGTTTTTATGGGCTTATGGCAAGGAGGTGGAAGCCTTGTACTGGTACTTGCAGCCATAAACGGAGTGCCAAGGGCCTTATATGAGTCGGCAAGCCTTGACGGAGCGGGTGTATGGAAACAGTTTTGGAAGATTACGGTTCCACTTGTCTCGCCGGTTTTGTTCTTCAACCTTATTACAGGTCTTATTGGTTCTTTGCAGGTATTCACACAGTCTTATGTGCTTACTGATGGATATTACAAGCCCAACAATGCAGCACTGATGATAAGTAACTATCTATACCTCAAGGGATTTTCTGACTTCGAGATGGGATATGCCTGTGCACTGGGTTGGATAATCTTCATAATAATCATAATTTTAAGTGCAATAGTATTTCGTTCATCTGCAATGTTTGTATTTTACGAAGGAGAGGTGAAAATAAATGGGAAAAGAAAGAAAGCCGGTTGAAAAGATTATTGTATATGCTTTACTCATTTTCATAGGAATAATGTTTTTATCACCATTTATTTTTATGATATCTATTTCACTTGCCTCAGACTCGACTAATGTAAAAGGAGCATTTACCTTAATACCTAAGGAATTTCATTTTGAAAATTATCTTAAAATATTTGAAAAGAATTCCGCTATGGGTGCTCATTTGAGAAATAGTATAATCTTTGTATTTTTCTGCATAGTTGGGCAGGTATTCTCAAGTTCATTTGTAGCATTTGGCTTTGCAAGGCTTAGGGCAAAGGGGAAAAATATATTGTTTCTTATGCTTTTAGCTACTTTAATGATACCGCAGGATGTTTATATTATACCGCAGTTTATGTTATTTAAGAAAATAGGCTGGCTCAACACCTATCTCCCGATAATAGTACCTAATTTTTGTGGAGGAGCATTTAACATCTTCCTTATGCGTCAGTTTTTTATGACAATTCCTACTACTCTCGATGATGCTGCAAAAATAGATGGTCTGGGATATTTTGGAATATACAGAAGAATTGTTCTTCCCCTGATGAAGCCAATACTGATAGCGGTTGCGTTATTTACCTTTCAGTTTAACTGGGGATGGTTTTACGGTCCGTTGGTATTCATACAAGATAGAGAAAAATATCCTCTTGCAGTGGCGCTTAAGTATATGCAGGCATCTTCCGGAAACGCAGTTCCTAATTGGCATCTGGTTATGGTAGGAGCAATGTTTTTAACCATTCCTCCACTTATTACTTACTTTTTTGGACAGAAATATATACTTGAGGCTAATATTGCTGCCGGAAGTGCTTCTATGAAATAGACTAAAATTGTTATGAAATTTGCCGTTAAAACTTAATAGTTATGCACTTGATAAGGGAGCTGTTAAATTGATAACAGCTCTTACTGATTTTCCTGTACTTATTGACTATCCCCACAAACAAAGTTAGAATTATCATAACACTTTGAATA
>NZ_DBHIEC010000015.1:0-70683 GCF_057250765.1 Catonella sp. | reverse complement strand
TTGTTTGTCATGCGATTAAGGGAATGGATACCCTCTACTTTTCATTTTCAATCTTACCTCTGCACTCTCGCACCGGCTCCTCCCATAAGAGCCTCAACTTCTTTCTTTGAAGCCATCGTCGTATCTCCCGGAGTAGTCATTGCCAAAGCTCCGTGAGCAGCACCGTAGTTCACTGCTATTTCTGCGTCTCCTGTGGTCATAAGCCCGTAAATGAGGCCGGAAGCAAACGAATCTCCACCGCCTACTCTGTCCATAATCTCAAGTCCGTCATACTGTTTAGCCTTGTATATTTCTCCGCAGTTTCCGAAGCATAAAGCCGACCAGTCGTTTACCGTCGCAGTTCTTACGGTGCGAAGCGTTGTTGCTACCGCCTTGAAATTAGGATAAACCTTAACCGCCTCTTCTATCATCTTCTTGTAGCCCTCTATATTAAGCTCCTTTAAATTCTCGTCGTTTCCTTCTATTTCAAAGCCGAGACACGCCGTAAAGTCCTCCTCGTTTCCTATCATTACGTCCACATATTTGGCGATTTCCTTATTTACCTCCTGAGCCTTCTTAAGCCCTCCGATAGCACTCCACATGGACGGTCTGTAATTAAGGTCATAAGATACTACGGTTCCATACTTTTTCGCCGTCTTAATAGCCTCAATAACGGTTTCGCAGGACTGCTCTGATAGAGCCGCGTATATGCCTCCCGTATGTAACCATCTTACTCCCAAAATTCCGAATATACGCTCAAAATCAAAATCCGCAGGCGTTGCTTTAGATATGGCGGTATTTGCCCTGTCCGAGCAGCCCACCGCTCCCCTTATACCGAAGCCTCTTTCTGTAAAGTTGATTCCATTTCTGCAAATCCTGCCTATTCCATCGGTTTTCATCCACTTGATAAGCGAGGTGTCCACTCCACCCTGGAGAATAAAGTCCTCCATAAGCATTCCCACTTCATTGTCGGCAAATGCCGTAATCACTCCTGTACGAAGTCCGAAACATCTGCGAAGTCCCCTTACCACATTGTACTCTCCGCCGCCTTCCCAGGCACGAAACTGCCTTGCAGTACGAATTCGTCCTTCTCCGGGATCAAGTCTTAACATTACCTCGCCGAGCGACACCGCATCATATTTACACTCATTCTCAGGCCTTATTATTAAATCCGTTTTCATCATCCCCTAATCTCCTTTACTATCTCTGCAGCTTCCGCAGTAAGCTTTCTTATTTTTTCAAAGTCTCCCGCCTTGATTAAATCACCTTTAACCATCCAGCTTCCGCCACAGGCTACTATTCTGTCGTATTTTAAATAATCTCTTACATTCCCTGCGTTAATTCCGCCGGTAGGCATAAATTTCACTCCGACATAAGGAGCCGCAATTGCTTTTATAAAATTAAGTCCTCCTGCAGGCTCTGCAGGGAAAAATTTTACCACATCAAGTCCAAAGGTAAGTGCCTTTTCCACATCCGACGGTGTACAGGTTCCGGGAGTTATAGGAATTCCTTTTTTTACGCAGTGTGCAACAACATCCGGATTAAGTCCCGGACTTACTATAAACTTGGCTCCAGCCGCTACTGCTCTGTCTGCCTGCTCGAGAGTAAGCACAGTTCCCGCTCCCACAAGCATATCCGGAAACTTCTCCGCCATTATTTTAATCGATTCCTCGGCAGCCGCCGTTCTGAAAGTCACCTCGGCACAAGGAAGTCCCCCCTCCATAAGAGCCTTTCCTAGAGGCTTAGCATCCTTTGAGTCCTCAAGTACAACTACCGGAATAATTCCTATTTTTCTGAATTTTTCAAAAATCGTGTTCATAAAATAGTTTTCTCCTTCCTATCCCACATACTTTTTTAAAGTCGCTCTCACAGCCCCTTCTCCTGCTATCAACTCATTAAAATATTCCACTGTCTTATTCGCAAGCCCCGCTTCATACAAATCTGTTCCGAAAATTTTCTCATTACTTAAAAGCTCACAAAGTGCACTGTCATTTACCGTGTCGCCAAGCTTAATATTCTCCACATAAGGCCTTATAATTTCAAGCAGCGGGTCTGGACTTAACTCAAAAGCCCTGCCTCCGTCATCAACAGCCATAAGATACCTGAGCCACCCTGCGAACACCAAAGGAATAAGCTTCAGGTTCTTAGGCTCGAGCCCCGCCTTCTCATAATTTTTAATAGTTTCGCCGAACCTTATTGCAAGTTTCTGAGAAGTATCGGTAGCTATTCTCTGTGGCGTATCAGGCATAAAAGGATTAGGCAGGCGAACTTTGAGCACCGTGTCTATAAAATCCGAAGGGTTTAAAACCCCCGGATTAACGACTACCGGAAGTCCCTCCTTATATCCTATTCCTTCAATAAGCTTTACAAGTTCCGTATCTTTCATCTCCTCGGAAATTTTTTCATAACCCAAAACGCAACCAAATATTGCAAGTGCTGTGTGAAGCGGATTAAGACAGGTACACACCTTCATCTTCTCAACCTTATCCACAGTTTCCCTGTCGGTAAAAATCACACCGCCTTTTTCAAGAGGTGGACAACCATTAGGGAAAGAATCCTCTATAACCAGGTAGCCTGTTTCCTCCGCATTTACAAACGAAGACACATAGGTATTCTTACTCGTCACAACCGGCTCTAGCTCCTCTACTCCGTCAGCCTTTAACATTGCCTCCACCGAAGCATCAGGTCTCGGAGTAATTTTGTCAATCATTGTACATGGAAAAGATACCTTGCTCCTGTCATTTATATAGTCATAAAAGCCTTTCTCCAACGAACCGTTTTCAGTCCAGCCTTTGGCAAAACACTCTATAGCCATATGAAGCTTGTCACCGTTATGAGAGCAGTTATCCGTAGACACCATAGCAATAGGCTTTTCTCCCGCCTTGTATCTCTCATATAAAAGCGCTGCAACCTTTCCTATATAGCTCTGTGGCTTATCCACTCCCGCTTCAATATCCGCTTTTACTGAAGGAAGAATATCACCCTTAGCGTCCGTGACCGAATAACCTTTTTCCGTAATCGTAAAAGTCGCAAGCTGTAAAGAAGCTTTTCTAAAAATCTCTTTAAGCCTGTTAAATTCCACCTCATTGCCTGAATCTAAAATAAGCGACTCTCCTACGGAGCCTATAACTTTCTTATCAACACTTCCGTCTGCTTTTAGGACTACAGTAATCGAATAATCATCATTAGGGCGGTACTTTTTTTCAATAATCTCGTAATCATAGCCCTCAACTACTGTAATTCCTCTGTCTGCCATGCCCTCATTCAAAAGTTTCTCGGCTATATCCGCGTGAAATGCCCTGAATATATTTCCAGCTCCGAAATGAACCCAGCACGGATTTTCCTTTGTTTTTTTAATCATATCGAATCGGTCATACTTAGGAAGCTCGTACCCTTTTTTTTCCCATTCCGACCTATTTTTTAAGCCATTTTCATTTAACTTCACTGTATTCCCCTTTCGTGACTCTTCTCTATAGCTTCCCAAAGCCCGTTCAAATAAGCCGCTCCGAGAGCCCTGTCATATAAGCCGTAGCCCGGCATGGCCACCTCGTCCCATATCATTCTTCCGTGATCCGGTCTTATAGGGCCGTTAAAGCCTGTTTCATATAAAGCCTTCATAATCTCGTACATATCGAAATTTCCATCCGAGGATAAATGAGCTGCTTCCTCAAAATCGGTTGGACTGTTAAACTTGAGATTTCTTACATGGGCAAAATGTATTCTTCCTTTGAGAGAACGTATCATATCCGGCAAATCGTTCTCAAGATTCGTACCGTATGAGCCGGAGCAGAAGGTAACACCGTTATGAGAATTATCAACCATCTTCATCATTCTCAAAATATTTGTTTTATTGATAATTATTCTCGGAAGTCCGAAAACACTCCATGCCGGATCGTCGGGATGAATAGCCATGTTAATATCATACTTGTCACAAACAGGCATAATCCTCTCAAGAAAATATTTAAGGTTGAGAAAAAGTTTTTCATCGTCAATATCCTTGTACATCTGAAAAAGTTCCTTCACCCGCTCAAGTCTGTCCGGTTCCCAGCCCGGCATTACGGTACCGTTCATATCCCCCGCGATAGACTCAAACATTTTCTCCGGGTTAAGCTTATCCACAGCCTCCTGCGTATAGGCAAGCACGGTCGAGCCGTCCTCTCTCATTCTCGCGAGCTCTGTTCTTGTCCAGTCAAATACGGGCATGAAATTATAGCATACAAGATGAATGTCCTCTTCACCCAGATTCTCAAGGCATTTTATATAATTGTCTATATACATATCCCTGTCAGCCGAACCCGTCTTAATCGCCTCATGCACGTTCACGCTCTCTATTCCAGCCACATGAAGACCCGAAGCCTCGACCTCATCCTTCATTGCCTTTATAGCTTCCCTTGTCCAGACCTCACCCGGCTTTGTATCATAAAGAGTTGTAATAACGCCCTTTACTCCAGGAATCTGCCTTATCTGCTTTAAAGTAACCGTGTCGAACTTTGAACCGTACCATCTTAACGTCATTTCCATAGCAAAGCCTCCTTGAAATTCTCCATAGTCACGGACAATATCAAAGCAGTCGATGAACCGTGACATACGGAGTGAATAATTTGTATATAATATGCTTAAACCTGTTTAATTAAAGTATAAATCCGGTAATACTTATATTCCATTGGCTTAGTTGCTATGTATATTGCAAAAATTGCTGTTTATTGCTAAAATATATATAAATCTCAACGAAATCCACCAGAGCTTACAATAAAACATCCAGAGAAAAGGAAATTAAAATGAATAAGAAACTGCGTACTGAATTCAGCCCTCGCCAGTACATGTTGGCTGAAGACTTTGAACTTTTTTATTATTCGGATACAGATATTAAAAATGTTAGAAATCATTCTCATGATTATTATGAATTTTATTTTTTTATCAAAGGAAATGTTTCCATAAATATAGACGGTACGGAGCATCCGCTTTCCTCCGGAGATATCATCCTTATTCCTCCGGGAACAAGGCATCACCCAATCATAAAAAATTGGGAGACGCCTTATCAACGTTTTGTATTCTGGATAAGTAAAAGATTTTATAAAGACCTTTTGAAAATATCATCAGATTTCGGTTATCTTTTCAGATTGCCGTACAATACCCAAAAATATATATATCATTTTGACATTATTTCCTTTAATGCTATTCAGAGCAAAATCATCGCTCTCCTTGAGGAACTCCATACCAGGCGGTTTGGTCAAAGAACCATGATATCTGTCTGTGTAAACAACCTTATTATGACTCTGTCAAGAATGATATACGAGTCAGAAAACCCGGTTCCTGAGAAAGAGGAAAGTTCTCTGTATCAAAATATTTTAAGTTACATAGAAGCTCATATATACGAAGATGTTTCACTAAGAGCTATTGCAGAAAATTTCTATGTAAGTAAATATCATATTGCTCATATATTCAAAACACAGATGGGGCTTTCAGTCCATCAATACGTGACCAAAAAACGTTTAATTCTCTGTAAAGCCTCTATTGCAACCGGTTCTGACATCAGTTCCGCTTATTTAAATTGTGGTTTTGGCGATTACTCAAGCTTTTATCGGGCGTTCAAAAAAGAATATGGCATATCTCCAAAGGAATTTAAGGAATCGGCGGCGGTACCAGAACGTACATAAACCAAATTATCCGCCCCTTAGTCCATTCCTTCTTCCTTCATTATCTCCTCAGACATCACCCTAAGCATCTTCTCAAGTACCTTATTCTCCTCAGAGGTAAAGCGGTCTTCAAGCTTACCCATGACTTCTTTTAGGTACTGATAGCTAATATTGTAATAATCAATGTATTTTTTGGTTACTTCAAGGTAATAGATACGCTTGTCATCAGCTGACTGCACCTTGTTTAAATAACCTTTTTTCACAAGATTATTTATCTTATCCGCCGCATTGGCGGAAGAAAGACTTGTAAAACTTGCAAATTCGCTAACTGTAGGCTTTCCCAGAGCATGGATTATCTCCATGCAAAATGTTTCCACTGTGGTTAAAGACGCTTCCCTGTCTCTCCATTTCTTAAACACTTCTTTATAAAAATGCATTTTAAATTTTGTGTATACCTTATTAAAGGAGTCATATAACATAAATAGCCACCTCCAAGCTTTAATAATCAGTATATCAACTCTATCTCTCTATTGCAAATGTAAGTTCCGCCTCAGCTGCAACCACTCCGTCTACAAGGGCCTTAGCTGAACCGATACCTACACTTCCTCTTCTTTTTATTATCTCACAGTGAAGCTCTAGCACATCTCCGGGAACCACCTGTTTTCTAAATCTTGCAGACTTTACACCACCGAAAAACACAAGCTTACCCTTGTTTTCTTCTTCAGAAAGCAGGGCTACCGCCCCTGTTTGGGCAAGAGCCTCGAGGATTAGTACTCCCGGCATAATGGGATTGCCCGGAAAATGTCCCAAAAAGTGCATTTCATTGGCTGTGACATTTTTAATTCCAACTGCCTTTACTCCTGCTTCCAGTTCTGTTATTTTATCCACAAGTAAAAATGGGTATCTATGTGGAAGTATTTCCATTATTTCGCGTGAATTAAGCTCCATTTAAGCCTCCTCATATTTCTTAAAAACCACTGTGGCATTGTGACCGCCAAAGCCAAGAGAGTTTGAAAGTGCTACCTTTATATCCTTGTTTCTGCCTTCGTTTGGTACTATGTCAAGGTCACATTCCTCATCCTTTTCCCTGTAGTTTATGGTTGCAGGAACGAAGCCCTCCTTAAGTCCCAGTACTGTGATTATGCCCTCAACTGCCCCCGCAGCTCCTAACATATGTCCTGTCATCGCCTTGGTTGAGCTTACCATGAGCTTATTTGCATCCTCACCAAAGGCAAGTCTTATAGCCTTAGTCTCACATTTATCATTTAATGGGGTTGAGGTTCCGTGTGCATTTATATAGTCTACATCCGCAGTTTTAAGACCTGCATCATCAAGGGCTGCCTTAAAGCAGGCTGCAGCCACGCTTCCATCCTCTATAGGAGCTGTAATATGGCTGGCATCACAGGTTGAGCCATAGCCTACTACCTCAGCATATATCTTGGCGCCTCTCTTTAGTGCATGTGAAAGCTCCTCTAAGATAAGCACTCCACCGCCTTCTCCCATAACAAAGCCGTTTCTTTCTTTATCAAAAGGAATAGACGCCCTGTCCTTCTCAGTAGACTTGCTAAGGGCATTCATAGAGGCAAAGCCTCCGATTCCAAGTTCAGTTATGGAAGCCTCACTTCCTCCGCAAAGCATATACTCAGCATAACCGTCCCTTATCTGTCTGAAAGCATCTCCTATAGCATTGGTTGAGCTTGCACAGGCTGTCACAGGGGAGGTACACATTCCATGAAGGCCAAAGGCTATTGCTATCTGTCCTGCTGACATATTCGCTATTATCATAGGGATGAAAAACGGAGAAATCTTCTCATAGTTTCCCTTTTCATGCCCTTTCACCGTTTCTTTTTCTATGGTATCTATTCCACCGATACCGCTTGAAAATACTACTCCAAACCTGTTCCTGTCCACCTTGTCAAGGTCGATACCGCTGTCAGCCATAGCTTCTTTTGCTGCTACAAGGGCAAACTGAGTTACCCTGTCCATCCTTCTTACCTCTTTTTTATCTATAAAGTCCTCAGGATTAAAGCCCTTTACCTCTCCTGCAAGGCTTATCTTCTTATCTGTTATATCATAGTGCGTAATCTTATCGATACCGCATTTCCCAGCCTTTACAGACTCCCACAGGCTGTTTATGTCATTTCCGATAGGAGTAATGGCTCCAAGACCTGTAATTACTACCCTTCTCATATACTCATACCTCCGTCTGCACAGATTACCTGACCTGTGATATAATTGCTGTCTTCTCCTGCAAGAAAGGATACAACTGAAGCTATTTCCTCAGGTTTACCCATTTCCTTAAAAGGAATTCCTTCTATGACAGCCTCTCTTGCCTTCTCAGACATAGCCTTTGTCATATCTGTCTCTATCATACCGGGTGCTACTGCGTTGACATTTATTCTCCTGCCTGCAAGCTCCCTCGCTAGAGACTTTGTCATACCGATTACCCCTGCCTTTGTCGCAGAGTAATTCACCTGACCTGCATTGCCTATAACTCCTACCACACTGCTGATATTTACTATTTTACCTGACTTTTGCTTAAGCATAATTTTAGCCGCTTCACGCATCATGTAAAAGCTACCCTTTAGGTTTACATCAAGGACTGCATCCAGGTCTTCATCCTTCATCTTTATGAGTAAACCATCCTTGGTTATTCCTGCATTGTTGATAAGTACATCCACACTTCCAAACTCAGAGCTTACTTCCTCCATCCACTCTTTGCTAGCTGTACTGTCCGCCACATCCACCTTGTAGGCTTTTGCCTTAACTCCTTCGCTTTCACAGAGCTTCATAGTTTCCTCTGCCAGTTCAGGATGACCGTTATAGCTAAATGCTATGTTAAATCCATCCTTTGCAAGCCTTAGGCAGATAGCTCTTCCTATGCCCTTACTGCCTCCTGTTATAACCGCTGTTTTATTCATAAAATCTCCTATAATTGTTAGCAATATTTTAACCGGATTATACACAAAACTTCCTCTTAATATCATAATCAAGCAATAAGTCCCGCAATTACGATAGTAAGCAAAAATTTGTTAATCTAAAAAGTTACATCTATACTACTTCCCATCTTTATACTTTATTGGATAACAAGTCTGTTACCTATAACTTTTTCCAAATCTTCTTTATTCTGAATGGTAATAATATCTGCCTTAGCCCCTATTGCAGCTGCTGTCTTTTTTACAAAGCCTGAAAGCACATTGCCGGGTCCTATTTCTATGAATCTGTCAAAGCCTTCATTTAGCATAGCCTTAGCACAGTCTTCAAAATGGATTGCACTCTGAGCCTGCTTTGCCATTATATCCTTAAGGTTATCACCCTTCTCATAGAGTTTCCCTGTGAGATTGAGCGCCAAACTAATCTTAGGCTCGTTAAATGTCATTTTGCTAAAATACTCGCTAAGCTTCTCTCCTGCCTCTTTTAGAAGCTTTGTATGAAAAGGTGCTGTTACATTAAGCCTTATACATCTCTTTGCTCCTGCCTCTTTAAGCCCTTCCTCAGCCCTAATCACTGCCTCTTCCTCTCCGCAGATTACATACTGTCCGGGACAGTTATAATTGGTAACCTCTACAAAGCCTTCTACAGCCGCGCATACCTCTTCTATCTTCTTAGCTTCAAGTCCAAGTACTGCACTCATAACAGTATTTTTGCCCTTTGCAGCCTCTTCCATAGCCTTGCCTCTAAAGGCTGTAAGAGGGATGTATTCGTTAAGGTCAATTACTCCTGCCGCATAAAGTGCACCGTACTCCCCAAGGCTTAACCCAAGTGCACCGTCAGGAGCTATTCCATTTTCCTTAAGTATCTCTGTAACCCCTGCAGCAAAGGCTGACATAGAGGGCTGGGTATATCTTGTTTTTGAAAGCTCACTCTCTTCTCCGTGAAACATAAGCTTTTTTAGGTCAAAATCAAGCTCTATACCATCAATCACCTTCTTAAATGTAGGATAAGCTTCATAGATATCAGCTCCCATTCCTACCTTTTGGCTTCCCTGTCCCGCATATAAAAAACAAACCTTGCCCATATTTCATCCTTTCAAAACTTCTTCAAAAAGCTATCACTAATCTCACCAGCAAAATTAACTTAGCAAGCTTTACATTTTAACTAATTCTAATATCATAGTCTGTTATTTATAATATCAAACTCTGCTTTGAATGTTTACCTAAGTTATAATTATTTAACGCCAATAATCATTCTACGCTTGTAGACTCTTAATTACTTCCCTATATTCTTCATCCATTGACTTAAATATTTCGCTGATGCTTCTTATTTCCGTAAGGCCTCCTGCAACCTGTCCTGCCATAAGGGAGCCATTGGTTACATCTCCGTCAAATACGGCCTTTCTAAGTGCTCCGAGGGTAAAATGCTCAAGCTCCATCTTATCCTTACCCTCTTTCTCAAGCCTTACATACTCTTTTGACATTTCATTTTTAAGGATTCTTACCGGTGTGCCGGCTATTCTTCCTGTAACTACACTGTCATTGTCCCTGGCATTTATTATCGCATTCTTGTAGTTCTCATGAATTGGGCACTCTTTAGATACGAGGAGACAGGTTCCAAGCTGTACTCCACTTGCTCCAAGTGCATAAGCCGCCGCAAGCTGTCGTCCACCCGCTATTCCACCTGCTGCAATTACAGGGATGTTTACTGTATCTACTACTCTAGGTACCAGAGCCATAGTTGTCATCTCTCCTACATGGCCTCCGCTTTCAGTTCCCTCTGCGACTATGGCATCGGCCCCCATATCTTCAAGCCTTTTAGCGAGCATTGGACTTGCTACCACAGGCATTACAAACATCCCCTTAGCCTTCCAGTCCTTAATGTATTTTTTAGGCATACCCGCTCCGGTAGTTACTATATTCACATCTTCTTCAAGGACTATAGCTGCAAGCTCGTCTATCTGAGGGTGCATAAGCATAAGATTTACACCAAATTTCTCTTTGGTAAGCTCCTTACACCTTCTTATATTCTCACGAAGCATAGAAGGGTTCATACCGCCTGAACCTATAAGTCCCAGTCCTCCAGCATTGGATACTGCCGCAGCAAACTCTCCTGTTGCGACATTTGCCATTCCACCCTGAATAAAAGGATATTTGATACCTAAAATTTCATTTATCTTCTTCATAGCTCTTCCTTTCCAAGCTCTGATTTATATTCCACTCTAATATATAGTTTTGCTTTGTTCATACCTTAAGCAAGTCTATATTTCAAATACTCCGGCACTCCAGGTAAGTCCCGCACCAAAGCCAACTAAGACAATCTTCATTCCGCTTTTTATATCTCCGCTTTCAATCAAGTCATCGAGAGCAAGTCCCACACTTGCCGCAGAGGTATTGGCATAGTCTGCTACATTTTGATAAAACTTATCTTCGTGTCCTTCGTAATTCTTCTTTACAAAATCAATTATTCTAGCATTAGCCTGATGACAGATAACATAGTCTATGTCGCCCATATCAAGCCCTGCTCTATCTAAAACCTCATCCACACTCTGCTTTATGGCTCTGACTGCAAACTTAAATACAGACTGCCCCTTCATTTTTAGGAAGCTGTCCTTAGAAGCTATGCCACCGCAGATTAAATCTTCGTCATTTCCGTCAGAATAGGAACGGATATAGCTAACACCTTCCCTGTCTTCAAGCTTAACGAGAGCCGCCGCCGCTCCGTCACCAAAGAGGACGCAGGTACTTCTGTCCGTAAAGTCAAGGAGCTTGGACATCTTCTCACTTCCGATAACTAAGGCGTATTTATTATCTATTTCACTTAGCAATGCCTTGGCATTTTGCAAACCATAGATGAAGCCGCTGCAGGCAGCACTTAAATCATAGGCCATTACATTTCCCTTTAGATTAAGAGCCTTTCCCACCATACAGGCAGTGCTTGGAAATGCATAGTCTGCACTTGTGGTAGCCACTATAAGCAGCCCAATTTTGTCTGTGCTAAACTCACTGTCCCTTTCAAGTCCCCTTTTTACAGCGGTCTTTGCAGCCTCTATAGCAAGGTCAGTACAGCTTTCATCTTCACAATAATATCTCTTCTCGATTCCTGTTCTTGTTCTAATCCATTCATCAGAGGTATCCACTATCTTAGATATATCCTCATTTGTAACCATTTTCTTAGGCAAAGCCTTGCCGGTTGATACAAACCTAAGTACTCCCAAGTTTTACCTCCGTTAAGCCTTTACGGCTCTCTTTTCCTTGTCTATTTCCCTAAACTTCTTGTACCTGTTCTTTAGGAGACTTTCTTCCTTTTGTTTTAGCAGGCTTGTAAGCTCCCCATATATCATCTCATCCATATTTATAATGAGTTTAGAACCCTCTGTAATAATACCGTCTATGATACCATAGTTAAGAAGCTCAGTAGCTGTAAGTTTCATCAGTTTTGCCGCTTCATCTGCCTTCTTGCTGTCCTTCCAGAGTATGGAGGCAAAGCCTTCAGGAGATAGTATGGAATAGACTGCATTTTCAAGCATAAATACTCTGTCTGCAACAGCGATTCCAAGCGCTCCTCCGCTACTGCCTTCTCCTGTTATAACGGCAATTATAGGAACTTTTAGACTGCTCATAAGGGCGAGATTTTCGGCTATTGCATTGGCCTGCCCGTTTGCCTCAGCCATAAGTCCTGGATAGGCTCCAGGCGTGTCTACTATGGTAATTACAGGTCTATTAAACTTCTCCGCCTGTTTCATAAGCCTGGCGGCCTTCCTGTAGCCTTCAGGAGAGGCCATTCCAAAGTTGCAATCTATGTTTTCTTCTGTAGAACTACCTTTTTTATGTCCTATAACCGTTACAGGAAGCCCATGGTAAAATGCTATTCCTCCAAGGATAGCACTGTCCTCTCCTGTAATCCCATCTCCTTTAAGCTCTACAAAGTCATCAAACAAAGCATCAATATAGTCAGTTATCTTGAGCCTGTCCTTATCTCTGGCCAACATCACCTTTTCATAAGGAGTTTTTATCTTATCTTTCATTTAGTGTTTTCTCCATAAGAGATTATTTTGTATTATGATACAAGTATCAAAAGTATAAAAATTCGATGCAAGCTTGCTTTAATGAGAATTTATTTTCTTTTGACAACTACCTTTTATCATGAAGCATTAAAACCTTTGAAAGCCAATCCTTCATGTTCTTTCGCTCCACGACTGCATCCAGCCTGCCGTGTTCAAGCAAAAATTCCGCTCTTTGGAAGCCCTCAGGCAGCTTTTCTCCAATAGTCTGCTCGATTACCCTGGGACCTGCAAAGCAGATAAGTGCCTTAGGCTCTGCAATAGTTATATCTCCAAGTGAAGCAAAACTCGCACTCACTCCTCCTGTGGTAGGATTGGTAAGTACAGAGATGAAGAGTCCTCCCTTTTCCTTAAACTTATTGATAGCCGCTGCAGTCTTAGCCATCTGCATAAGAGAAAATATACCCTCCTGCATCCTGGCTCCACCGCTTGCACTAAAGATAATGAGAGGGAGCTTCTTCCTGCCTGCATATTCAGCAAGCCTTGCAATCTCTTCTCCTACTACGGTTCCCATGCTTCCAAGCAAAAATCTCCCATCCAGTACACCCACAGCTGCTGTTATGCCATCAATCTTAATAATCTCCGTCACTATGGCATCACTTAACTTCGTCTTTTCCCTATTTTCAAGGAGCTTCTCCTCATAATCAGGAAAGTCTATAGGGTTTACTGATTTAAGTGGATGAAAATGCTTCTTTACCTGCTTTTCATCTGAAAGCATAGCCAGTCTTCGCTTAGGGCTAAGAGGGAAATAATAACCGCAATGAGGACAAACTCCCAGACTCTCCTTAAGCATATCCTTTAATACTTCCGCCTTACAAGATGGGCAAGCAACTGCCTCTTTCTTAGTTGTACTATTTTTCTCTCTTCTTGCCTTACTTAGAGCATTTAGATTATCTTTTTTAATAGAAAATATCTGTGCTATTTTCATATTTGCTTTCCCTGCCTGTCATAGCCTTATTAGGCTGTTTTATTTTTCAATTATGTCTTTGTTCTTTTCGTAAAAGCCCGTGTTATACTGTCCCGTAATAAAATCAGGCTGATAGGTTATCATATACATAAGCTCGCTGTTAGTCTTCACTCCATCAATGATTAACTCCTCTAAGGCTCTCCTCAACCTCCTTATAGCCTCTAGCCTTGTACTGCCATGTACAATGATTTTGGCAAGCATTGAGTCATAATAAGGGCTTACCTCGTAGCCTTCAAAGAGGTGGCTCTCAACCCTTACTCCGAAGCCCGCCGGAAAATGAAGACAGGTTATCTTGCCTGTTGACAGAGCATTTATTCTACACTCTATTGCACTGCCATTTAAGCTTATCTCAGACTGCTTAACAGAGAGCTTCTTTCCTGCCGCTATGTTAATCTGCTCCTTGATGATATCAATGCCTGTAACCATCTCAGTGACAGGGTGTTCTACCTGTACCCTGGTGTTCATTTCTATAAAGTAAAAGTTCTTCTTATCATCTACAATGAACTCAACTGTACCCACACTGTAGTAACCTGCCGCCTTGGCAGCCTTTACCGCTACCTCTCCCATCTTGTGCCTTAGCTTATCGTTTAAGCACCAGGCAGGAGATTCTTCAAGCATCTTCTGGTTATTTTTCTGTATGGAACATTCTCTTTCGCCCAGGTGAACAACATTACCCTTCTTATCTGCCATTATCTGAATCTCAACATGGTGAGGATTTAGCACCAGCTTTTCCAGATAAATGCTGTCATTACCAAAGGCAGCCTTGGCTTCCGCCTTGGCAGCAGAATAAGCACTAATTAACTCCTCTTTCGAGTAGGCTCTTCTCATACCTTTGCCGCCACCACCTGCGCTAGCCTTTATAAGCACAGGATATCCTATTTCTTCTGCCATTCTTACAGCCTCTTCTTCGCTGTAGATAAGCTCCTTAGAGCCCGGTACTACAGGTACTTTTTCAGCCATCATAAGCTTCCTTGCTGCCTGCTTGTCTCCCATTTTCTCAATGATTTCTGCCGAAGGACCTATGAAGGTAATAGCGTTGTTCTCACATTTCCTTGCAAATTCAGCATTCTCAGAAAGAAAGCCATAGCCCGGGTGAAGTGCATCACATTCTGTTTTTAATGCCACCTCAATGAGGATGTCTCCGTTTAAGTAGCTCTCCTTAGCACTTGCAGGGCCGATACATACAGCCTTGCCGGCAAGCATGACCGGCAAAGACTCTTTATCTGCTTCAGAGTAAACCACAACACTTTCAATGTTTAGCTCTCTAAGGCATCTTATTATACGTACTGCTATCTCGCCTCTATTGGCAATCAGCACTCTTTTAAACATCAGTTTCCTCCAACACAAACAGCACCTGGTTGTATTCTGCCATTTTACCGTCTTCTGCCCTGATTTCTACAATCTTACCAGAAAATGGTGAGACCAGTTCGTTCATTATCTTCATAGCTTCAATGATTCCTAGTATGTCACCCTTTTTCACCACATCACCAGCTGCCACATAAGGCTTAGCCTCAGGGGATGCAGAACGGTAAAATGTACCCACAAAAGGAGCTTTAATCTCTTTATGGTTAGGATTAGAGTATTCACTTCTAAGAGTTTCACCTGCTCCAGAAGGCTCTGTAGTTCTTGATACTTCCCTCACTACAGGTCTTTCTATCACAGCTTCTTCACTGGCTTTCTTAAGTTCAAGGTTATCTCCGCCAAGGCTTAGCTTAAGTTCACTTAGAGATGACTTTTCAAATCTGTCCCATACCTCATAAATATCTTTAATATCCATAAATCATCCTTAGTTTGCATTGTCAATAAAGTTTACTATATCCTCTACAGTCTTGAATGAAGCAAGCTTGTCTTCATCAATTGTCAAACCAAACTCCTCTTCAAGAGCCATCCCAAGCTCAACTGCATCAAGTGAGTCAAGTCCAAGGTCGCTCTCAAGGTTTGAATCTAATTTAATCTTGTTTTCATCGATGTTTACAGCATTTACAATTACTTCTTTAACTTTTTCAAAATTCATTTTCTTTACCTCGCTTAATTTAGTTAAATTTATTTAGATAAATTTATCGAATATTTTTATAACATTCTTTGTAATGAATGTCAAGGAAAAAAAATTTGAACAAAATATGAACAAAAAAAGTAGTGGATCATTTTTTCTTTTGCTTTTCTAACTAAATACTTGAATGAAATTCAAACAAAATAAGAGAATCATAACAAATTAAGTATAATATGACGAAAATGGCACATAAAAATACCCAGAGGTTTTCTCTGGGCATTTTTATATGCTATTATTGGAACAATTCCGAGTGTGATCCAATCCTATAAATCATCAAGACCAGTACATCTCCATAAATCTCATAAACCAACAACCAATCCGGCTCAATGTGACATTCACGAGCACCTTTAAAGTTTCCTGTCAAAGCATGATCTCTGTATTTTATATCTAGCGTACCTCCGTCCGCCAGAATGTTAATTATCTCAAACAGCTTATCTAGATTCTTATGTTGTTTTTTCGCAAGTTTTAAATCTTTTTAAAACTGGTTGGTAAACTGTACCTCATATTTCATACTTCAAGCGCCGCCTTAAGTTCTTCCATGCTGGAATATCTAGGTGCCGCCGGATCAGCCATAAGTTTTCTTCCCTCTTCGATTGCAGCCGCTGTAGAATCATTGGGTACATCCAGCTTAAGTTCAAAAGGAATTCCATGTTCGCGAATAGCTGTTCTTAAGAACATATTGACAGCAGTAGTCATGTTTATCCCGAGTTCATTAAAAATACTTTCTGCCTGATCTTTGATTGCTTTTTCCGTTCTGATATTCAAATTTGTAGTTGCCATACTAAACACCTCCATTAATGTATATTATAGTATGGTTTCGGTTGTTGTCAATACATTGTCATTATATTGTCCTTTTTTACTTCTTCAGCATCAAACCCCATCTCCTATAAGTTCTTCATTTCTGAATATAACCTTAATTACTATCGTTGCCTTGTTACTTTGTCGATTGGCTCACTCGTAAACCCCAATCCCCAGCTCCTTTAGCGCCTCAGCCTGTTTTCTTTTATGCTCTTCAGAACCATATAAAATCGAACTGTATATTTCAATCTCAGGCCAGTTATCATAAGATCTGTCTAAGAAACTGGGAACATTTTCATACATAGGTAAGATGTTTGAGATAAGACCTTTCTTTAAGCAGTCAATATACTCTTCCTTACTTAGGATTTCCGTATTTCCATTTTCATCAAATGAATTACACCTATTAAGTGACCCTTCAATATCCCAAGGCGTAAATGCCACTAAATGCGGCGGTCTGCTCCACCTCCTAGTATCTTCCTTATCAGGTGATGGTATAACTTTTTCCCAAAAGCCCCTCTTTATGGCAAAAGAACCTGTTGAAATGTAAAGCCTGTACCCTGTATGCTCAAAGGTTTCCTCACATATCTCTCCGTCAATAGGCTCAAACACTCCGTAAACATCACCGGTCAACAGCCTTACATAATAAGTTCTATCTTTTCCGTCTATTTTGTAGATTGCACCGACTTCATATCTTGCCATTCTCTTCCCCTTTTATAATCAGACAGCAAAAACATAGACACCATTTTATACAGTATTGCTGCCACACATTCCTAGCAATCTTCTTTAATTATTATTATTCAACATAATCTGCCTTTTTATATCTTGGTGAAACAAAGCCCAGTATGCCAATCTGAGGTATATTCCATTCATTAGGCAGATATATACTACAGCTGACCTCATCACCTTTAGGATTTTTAGCTTTAAACTCATATCTTAAAAGCTCTTCATTTCCTCTTATTCTCTCGATATCAGCTATGTGGCTTTCCTTAAAAACCAGATTGAACTCATTCCATATAGCTTCAACATCTTCCACTGATAATTGAACTTTTAAGTGGTATTTCACTCCCACCTTGCACCTTGGTTTTCTTCCGGTTTCATCTGCTTTACAGGTCTTTACACTTCCCTTTTCAAATGACCATTCTGCACCTTCTAAAGAACTCACTTTAGTACTCAGTGCATCCTTAAACTCACTCATTTTGGCTAAAATATACTTACTCGCCTCTTCAAATATCTCAAAATTCTCCATCAGCCCTTTTTAAACGAACCTCCACCTCTATATGTATTTACAACACTGGTAAATTTCTGCCCACATTTAGGACATTCAATGACATGGAAGATAATGTCATCTACCCAGTACCCATCACGCTTATAGCCATCTACAGGACAGGTACCCTCTACTAGCAGAAATCCGTCTTTTTCTATCAGCTTTCCAATGTAAGCCATAGTTTTTTCATAGTCTTTTGGAGACTTAAAGTTTGGAACTAAAGTTATCTTCTCACAAAATTCGCACATCTTACGCCTCCAATGGATTCATTCATTTAAAATATATAAGTTGCAAAAACACTATTCTGTCCTTCTACTTTTATGAAGCCTGCTGCAGCATAGATTTCTACGTCCTTATGAGCATCCACATCAACCAGTACCATCATCCGATGTGGTCGGTTTATTTCGATTGCTTTTACAAGGAGTGCAAGTTCATATCCCTGATATCTGTATTCAGGCTTTATAAAGATGTCATATGGCTCATTGTTGTCAAAACTATATGTAACATCCAGATAGCCCTGTACCAGACCGTCTTTTATTGCAAGTAACACTCTCAAACGGTCTTTTGCCGAAAGAACCATTTCTGCCGTCCAATATGTTTCAGTTCTATGAAGTGCACAGTACTGTTCTTTCCATTTTTCAGTATATAATTCTATACTACTTGTATCTACGTTCGGCACCACACCGGTATGAACCATCTTTTGCTGTTCCACATCAAAAACAGCATTTTTTTCTCTTAGAACCCTGCATAATGCAGAATTTTTTGGATTAATAACAAAGTCTGTCTTATAACCCTGATACTTGCTCTCTAAGTGCAATAACATCCTTCTAAATGCTTCCTCATTTTTTGTAAATCCTATAAGCATTTCAATATAGTTTTTATCGGGAATAATACTCCACACAAATATTCCTTTTACTTCTCCATTGTCAATAACCACAAATGAATACTCATCTTTTCTTTTAACTGCACCATAGAGATTGTTTTTATCATATGCATAATGCGGATCATAATACAATGGATTATCTGCCAATTCTAAAATAAAGTCCAAGTATTCTTCAAAAGATTTGATTTCAAATATTTCCATTCACGCCTCGTAAATTTAATATTATCCCAAATAAGGGGTTATTTTTTGGTTATATTCCTAATTCCTTCACTATTTTTTCAAACTCATAAAACAAATCAATATACTTTCCCACAATCATCTCGCAATGCGCCTTTACGACTGCACCATCATAGTCGTGAGTTAGTTCATTCCTGACTTTTAACATTTCCATCCAGTCATCATCACCAATGAGATTTGCCTTAAATGCCTCTCTAAGCACTTCTTTCGGAGAGCCTGTCACAAATCCGATAATAGCATAGCGCTGAATCAAGATATCCTTCATCACCTTCCAGGCTAAATCAAAGGTAATGGAAAACTTTGCTCCGGTTCCACTCATTACGAAAGAATCTGAAAAGTCTCTTTCTCTCGCTTCAGCCAAGGCTTTTAGCGAATTGCAAAAAGACTCATACCTTCTATTAAATTTCTCGTCCATATTGTCTTATATCCTCCAGTAAAAGCTCGTTTGTGCAGTCATCCATATTTACTATATCCACGCTATAAAGTGTAGGTAATTCTTCTATCTCTTGTATAAGTAAATCAACCTCTTTAACCCCTGATACTGCTATATCTATATCACTTCTTTCAAGCGCAGTTCCCTTTGCCCTTGAGCCAAATAAAAGAACTTTATTTGCACCGAAGTCTCTACAGAGTTCTGCCGTTTTTTCTATTACTTCTTCTACTTTCAAATTATCACCTTCCTGCCTTATTATCTGAACCTGCATCATAAATAAGCCTTAGTAGGTTAAACTACTGGCTAAGTCTTTCGATAAATTCCTTGTCAATTTCATCCACCGTCATATCTGTATGTGCGAATATACCGTTATTATAGGAATTAGTTAATATCCAAGCAGCATGCGTCTTAAATTCTTCTGCAGTTTTTACGCTATAATCAAATGCTTTGTGAGTTCCTCCGGAGCAATCTCCCCAATCAGAGAGATAACCTATTATTTCAAAAAATGAATCATTATAAGCTTCAAATTTTTTCGTTGCTCTAGCAGTTAAATACTGTGCAATACAGTTGTCAAAGGCATAATAGAACATCGGATTACGAAGTGGAAACGAATTTCTCTCCCTGTTGTGAAAATTTGTGTCAATTATATAAGACCTACGCACATCATCCATAGTAGGCTTGTTCGTTGTTTTAACCGTAGTTTGGATATATTTATAAATTGTTTCTTTATCAAAAAAACGTCCGTTTATGGCAATCAGAGCCCCCCACATACCATCTTCATACTTAAACGCCATTACTGCACCGTTTTTGTACTTACTTTCTACAGGAATTGGCGGTGTAGCTCTTTTCTTAGGTTTTTCCTTAGGTACACTGATTTTATCCAAGAATTTATTCAAATTGTCGCTTCTTTTCTTTAGGAATTTATCATCAGCTCCAAGCTCCCTTGCAATTTCCAAGTCTTTTCCACTCTGGATCGCTTCACTGACTTCATTTAACAAATCATCCTTTAGTTCGCCCACCTCCCAGAGGCAGTGTGCAAGACTAAACAAGACATCGTATCTGTCCTCATCTTCCTCAGCAGGAAGCATATCATTTTTTATATCTTCAGGCTCTTCACCTGCATTAAAACGCTCAAAAAACTCATCCTTAATATCACAGGATGTGTCATTTCCAAATATGGCAGCACTCCAAGTTCCCATAATATTCTCCTTAACCTTTGTTAATTATAATAATTTTATACGATAGCCAATATGTCGTCAATTCTTTAATAACAATTATACCAAATAAATTATAAAATGTAGTTTTTCAACTTAAATGCAACATGGTGTTGCACTTACTCTGACAGATATCCCTGTTGCATTTACATTGAAAGATATCGTTGCACTTACTTTGAAAGTGGTGTTGCATTTAATCTGAAGTACATGGTAGCACTCCAAATTAGCCCTTGTTTTTATTCATAGGTAACTAAAAATACAACAACGAAAAGGAGTTCCTATGAACAAAAAGAAACATCTAACAGGCGCTGAACGCATTAAACCCTAAACCCTTCTTGCACAGGGTTTTTCAATCAGAAGTATTGCTGATTTCCCCCTGAAATCCCCTTCTACCATTTCAAGAGAAATACAAAAGCATTCACTTGTCAAAATACCTAATATCTGTGACTGCAATGATTATAATGGATGCAATGTTAAGCATGTATGCGGTTCCAAAGACTGTAATAAAAATGCCGCTCATGCCATCTTGCCAAAAAATACTGTGAACATTATAACAAAAAAAGCTGTGAACACTGGAACGGTTCCTCTATAAAGCTGTGCAACGGATGTACAAAAAGAGGATACTGCCGTCTGGAAAAACACTTCTACGATGCTAAAAAGGCTCATTTAGCTTACTGTGACACCCTTGTACAATCACGAAATGGTTTTGACCTTACTCTTTATGACATACCTTGAAAGTCTAGCCACTAACACTGTAAACCTTTTATTTACTTTGTATCTGACATTTTAAGTTCACTTAGTATATAGCTTATAATTCTCTTTTTAATAGTTCTTTTCTACTTTTCTAATTTTTATGTTTTTGCTATAGAACTTTGGTTTGATTAGTGGTATTATCATATCAAAAGACAGTTATTACAGTTAAAATCAAAAAGGGGAATATATGGATAACAGTGAAGCTGACAGGCTTTGGGATATTATATCTACACAATTCATTCCATCATGGGATGATATTGAGGAAGTTGAACCTGATGAATGGGATTTGCAAATGTTGAAGGATATTGAAAACGATCCTGATTGCAAAACTCGTGCAAAACATTTCTCATTTTCGTGAAAAACCAGCGTAAAACATTTCTCATTTTCGTGAAAAACTAGCGTAAAACATTTGCTAATTTCGTAAAAATGACAGTAAACCTTTTACAGATTTACTGTCATTAACTTTTCCTACTCTAACGAATCAAAATCAAAGGCTGCTGCCTTGGTATAGTTGGTTACCTTTGCCTCAAAGAAGTCTGTCTTTGTGGCATTTAAGTTAGAGAAGCTCTCTATCCAGCCCATTGGGTTCTCCTCAATCTCAGGGAACCACACAGGAAGTCCAATTGCTTTTAGTCTTAGGTTAGAAAGGTACTTGATATATCTCTCTATCAGCTCATTATTGATACCGAGTATCTCATTGTTGGTTACATACTGTCCCCATTCTATCTCATTTAATGTACCTACCTTCACCATCTCCCTAAGCTCTTCCTTAAGTTCATCAGTGAAAATCTCAGGATTTTCCTTCATTAGCTCTCTTATTATATTCTGGAAGAGAACCAGATGGGTAATCTCATCCCTGTTTATATACTTGAAAATGGTACTTGTAGCAGTCATCTTTCCCTGTCTTGCAAGGGTGTAGAAAAAGCTGAAACCACTGTAAAAATAAATACCCTCAAGAATATAGTTCGCCATCACCGAACGCACAAAGTTCTCTGTACTTGGATCATCTGAAAATCTCTGGTACATATCAGCAATGAATTTGTTTCTGCTAAATAAAATCGGATCTTCACGCCATTCATCATATATCTTATCCCTTGTTACAGGATTGGTAACAGTATCAAGGATGTAAGAATAACTCTGGGCATGGATTTCCTCCTGAAACGCCTGTATATTAAGCAATGAGGACACCTCTGCTGCAGTTACATATCTTGCAAGGTGAGGCAGGTTCTCACACTGAATCGAGTCAAGGAAGTTAAGGAAAGAAATAATCTTGTCAAAGGCCTTTCTCTCTCCTGCAGTCAGATATGAAAACTGCTTAACATCCTCACCGAGAGCGATTTCTTCAGGTATCCAGAAGTTATTTAGCATGGTGCGGTACATTACATTTGCCCAGTCATATTTTATACGGTTCCACTCTCTGAGGTTGGTTGTATTTCCATTTAGAATGCCCTCAGTACCGCGCTTACCCAGTTCATTAAATATCTTTTTCTTTTCCATATAGTCTCCATTCCACAGGCACCTTCAAGTGGCAATATTGCAGATGAATAAGTTTCACGCTATCAGCTTGAACAGCTTGTGCACTCATCCATTTCAAGCGACCTGTTTCTTACATAGTAAATAGTCTTGATACCAGACTTAAAAGATTCAACATACAAATCAAGTATATCCTTTGCCTTAACATCAGGTGTAATGTAGAGGTTGAAGGACTGAGCCTGATCAATATGCCTCTGCCTTGCTGCACAGGCTTTTATTGACCATAATTGGTTTATATAATGTGCCTCTTTATAATACCAGAACGTCTCATCATTTAGCTCAGGTGCTGTCTTAGGTGTGAAGCTTCCCTTCTTCTCTTCCACGAAAAACTTCTTAAATATAGGATCTATTCCTGCAGTAGTTCCCGCTATATTGGATGTACTACCTGTAGGAGCTACAGCCATCAGATATCCGTTTCTAAGACCGTATTTCATTACATCCTTCTTTAGCTCCTGCCATCTCTCAGATACATAGCCTCTTTCATCAAAATACTCTCCTGTCTGCCATTTGGAGCCTTCAAATTCAGCATAGGCTCCCTTCTCCCTCGCAAGCTCCATAGACGCCTTTATCGCATTGTAGGCTATTTCTTCAAAGAGCCTGTCCGCTTCTTCTATGTGCTTTTCATTTTCCCAGGCTATGGCATTTTTAGCCAGATAATGATGGTATCCGCTCACACCAAGCCCTATAGCACGGTATTTTAGCGAGGTAACCTCTGCATCTGCCACAGGGAACATATTTAAGGTAATTACATTGTCAAGCATCCTTATCTGAAGAGGCACATTTTCTTTAAGTTCATCAAAGCTTACATTTCCAAGGTTAATGGAATTGAGGTTGCAGGTTACCATATCTCCTGATTCCACTGTTGTAACTATCTTTGACTTTCCATTTTCAGATACGATTTCTTCCGACACAAACTTGGTTTCACTCATATTCTGAGCTATCTCGTGGCAGAGGTTGGAGCCGTATATCATACCTGCGTGACTGTTTGGATTGGTTCTGTTAACCGTATCCCTAAAGAAGATGAAAGGTGTACCTGTTTCCACTGCACTCTTCATTATCTTTTTCATTATGTCAAGTGCAGGGACTGTAATCTTTGCAAGCCTGCTATCATTTTCACAAAGCTTATACCTCTCAGAAAACTCCTTGTGTTTCTCGTCCTTATCGTAATAGTCCTCAAGCGAAAATCCCATCAGCTTTTCAACTTCGTGAGGATCAAAAAGGCTGAAATCCTGCCTGTTTATCAGTCTTTCCATAAAAATATCAGGTATGCTTATAGCAGGGAAGATATCGTGAGCCTTTCTTCTATCATCACCGTTATTGGTTCTTAGGTCAATGAATTCATACAAGTCCTTATGCCAGATGTCAAGAGTGATGGAAGCACCGCCCTTTCTTCTACCAAGCTGGTCTACTGCAACTGCTGTATCATTGTAAAGCCTTACCCAAGGAATGACTCCTCCTGAAGCATTGCTAAAGCCTCTTATATCACTTCCAAGGCTTCTGACCTTGCCAAGATAGATGCCTAAAGCACCTCCGTGTTTAGATACTTTGGAAAACTTTGAATTGACATCATATATTGACCAAAGATTGTCTGAAACAGTGCTTATAAAACAGCTTGAAAGCTGGTTAAATGTTGTACCTGCATTGGCAAGAGTAGGTGTAGCCACCGTCATCTTAAGCTTGCTAAGTAAGTCATAGAAAGCCTTGGCATAATACACCTTATCCTCTTCTACGCTTGCAAGGTGCATGGCAATAGCCATAAATCTCTCTTGGGGAAGCTCTAAAACTTCTCCATCCATTCCCTGCACCAGGTAGCGGTCTGCAAGGAGCTTCACTCCCTCATAATTGAAAAGGAAGTCTCTGTCAGGCTCTATGTAGTCAGCCAGTTCTTTCCTTTGTGCTTTACTATACTTAGTAATAAAATCCTCAGTATATATCCCTCTCTCAACAAGCATTTCTACAAGCTCGTTAAAGTCGCCATAGCCAAAGGTCTTGTAGTTACGGCTAATCTTAGCTTCTTTGTAAAGGTCAAACAAAAACAGCTTGGCTGCCACATACTGCCACTTGCTGTTCATCCTGTTTAGGCCTCCACCGTTTTCACTCTCGTCATTAACAATGACTTTCTCGATAGCAGAACGAATGAGCACCTGCTGAATTTCTTTGGTGCTCATTCCATTTTTAAACTGAATCTTGGAGTCCATTTCAAGTTCCATAGGATCGCAGCCATCCAGCCCTTCACAGGCAAGAGCTACCATCTTCTTGGTCTTTTCAACGCAAAGATTCTCATATTTACCGTTACGCTTCTTTATCAAAATGTCCATATATATTGTGCTTCCTTTTCTTTTTTAGTACTACATTTTGATATTATAGCCTATGTAAATGGTTTTGTAAACCTGTGAAAGTGACAAAAATCCTCGGGCTGTTATATGTATAATTTTACAAAATTATATTGTAAGCAATATTATATATAACAGGCAGAGGATATCACTAATTTCCTAATCTTATTTATTTCTGTAATGACAACTTCTTCATCAATCTACCTCTATAAGTTCATGCTCTTTTAAAGTGCTTTCACCTGAACGAACAGAATTTATACGTCTCTCAAGCTCAGCCATATTTTCTCTGCTGTAAAATGGATCCGCAGATAATTCAAACGGAATACGATTTTCTCTCGCTACCTTTTTAAGAAAAATATTAATAGCAGTTGACATACTAAGCCCTATATCATTGAATGTTTTTTCTGCATTTCGCTTAACTTCTTCATCTACACGTAAACTAATCTGTGTCATATAACCACTCCTTTCATAGTATCATAAGTTATTTCTAAGTATTGTGCTGATATAGTTACCCTTTTGTCTTGCTATACAAGCAGTGGCAAAAGTCATTGTAGCTGCATAAGGTTCATATTTATAGGATGGATCTGTAAGTACAGGCATTCCATAGTATGCATTCTTTTTATTTTTCAGGTCAATGTACCATTTCCCTCCGATATATTTTCTAAATGTCTCACCTATGTAAATCGTAAGATAATCAAGCATCTTACTATCTGCGATTAAATCTTTAATCTCCTTATAGTTAGCTAAAATCCAGCCTTCAATCTCGTCAAGCGACTCAATACTGTAATCAAGCTTCAAGTTCTGCTCTTTTGCAAACTCCCCTGTAAAATAATCCATCTTAAAGTCAATTAGAATAATCCAATCCTCAAAATCATCCTGCGTATATGCCATGTTAAACTCCTTTACACCACTATTTCTATTAGACGCCTTACACTTTTAACAACACTATGCCATGTTAATTCACCAACATAATAGTTCTCTTTTCTATAATTTTCCCACCAAGTAATCATTGTATTAGAATCATATACAACTTCAATAATCTCCTTTAAATTCTGTATTTTATCTTCAGAGCAACGATATTTACAAGTCGCTTTAAATGCACTTTTGAACATGTTGAAGTCAATATTATTTTCATGTCCAAGTAAAATGTGTATGTCATAATAATCTCTCACTCTGGTATTAGCTTCCGATCTAACCATAATAGTTTCGAGTTTTTCCGCTAAAAGAGTTTCGATATTGTAAGCCCACAAATTTAAATGCCTGTCCTCAAGAATAAGAGGTAATTTATACGATATTTCTTTCGGTGTAATCTCATCACCTGTTGAAATATCAATTTTAATAGTCTGTTTCAGCCTATCAAGACTACATTCAATTATGAAACGAACTCCTTCATATTCATGTCCTTCCATTATTTCCTGTATATTTGTTATTTTAAACTTTACACCATCTTCAATGTCTATTGAAATAATTTCATTTAAAACCTTGTAGGCATTATCTTTGTTTAAGTCTATCGCTTTTACCGTTGTATCAATATCCATTGTAGAACGCATATTTACACCTACAAGAGATGATACTAAAAGTCCCCCCTTTAGGACAAAATTATCGCGATATTTTGAAACAGAAAGTCTTTCGAGGAGCCTTTCCATCATATAAATTCTAAGTAAAACTTGGGATTTATTGCTATCTCCCTGAGACTTATTTCTTATTCTTGCCTTAACAGCAGTCGCGGTTTTTATCACAAAAGCACCTCCGTATATTGTCTCACTCGTTCTTCAAGTTTCATTATTTTTGCATATTCCATAAGCTTATGTATATCTTTCTTTTTATCAGAAAAATATGTAGTAATAGCAGATTGAAAAATCTGAATGTCCATCCGTTTTCTTCTCTTTATGATATCGCAAATACATCTTTCTTTATCATAAATTCTAACTGTATTGCCCGCAAAAGTTTTAGCATTTGTTAAACCAAGTTCTATCCACTCCGTCCTTACAGTATGAACTATAACTCCTACACCTTTTAGATGCCTACTATTATATCCCCTTACTACACTTACCACCGGATTAAACGGTTCTCTATCAGTAAGGCTGTGAAGATACAATGCTGTCTCATTTGAGAATATAATTTTTCTATTTCTAATTTGTAAAGAATATAATTTATCTTCCCAAGCATCAGGCGCAAGATATACTCCTGAAGCCACTTTTTCCATTTCATTTTTCTTAATATACTCCATCACAGTGTATTTGGAAAAATCTTTATTTTGAACATCCACAATCCGAAGATAGCCATTCTGCTCTTCAACAATCTGAGACAAAATACTATTATAATCCATAATTTTACTCCTTTCGCTACAATTTTAATATTTTATAGCGAAAAAGTCAATTTCTTTTTTCGCTATAATTTTAATATTTTGTAGCGAAAAAGAAGGCGCCGGTATATAACCTACTTACCGGCGCAAAACAGTAAAAATACCCTTTACTACATTCTCCTATTTACTACCCTCGATTATTATAATTAATCAAACAACCGCTAACTATGATGTCCTTCTCCTCCTCAGTCATGGCACCTAAAGACAGCTCTATCTCCTTAGTTCCGTTTTCATTTACTATCACAGCCTTCACACTGCTTTCTCCCTTTTCTATAGCAGACTTAATTCCCTTGATATAGATAAAGTCTCCTTTATGGAAAGGAATATTTTCGTCTTCATAAATAAACGGTATCATACCCCAGTTCATCACATTTGAGCGGTAACGCTTGGTGGCATAGGCTTTCGCAATATTGGCAAGTCCTCCAAGCACACGCTGGCAACTTGCCGCCTGTTCTCTGGCTGAACCATCACCCGGCTTTACTGCATAGATGGCACTTCCTATCTCTGTTAGTTCCGCCTTAAAGTCCTCATCATAGGCCTGAAGTATAGCAATTGCCTCATTAAGTCCTGCATCAGTAAATGCCTTGCCACCTAGCCTTTCCTCCTCCATACTCCTAACCTTTTTTGCCTCGCCCACATAGTCAGGATCCTTCCTTGATAATGTGAACTCTGCAAGCCCCAGAGGGTTTGAGCGGTAAGAGCTGGTTTCACCCGAAGGGATTAGCTCATCAGTAGTAGTAACAGGATCGTGGATTTCGGATACTATCTTGATTAAGATATCATCCGCAAGCCTCTCCATCTTTGGCCAAGGTACTATATTAGGTCCGTATTTAAGCTCTGCATTAAAATCAGGCCTTCCCACACCGTTAAATACCCTATTATCATATATCTTTCCGTCAAAGAAGTACTTTGGATGACTATATTCCACGTCTATCTCACAGGCAGAGGTAAGCCTGCCCTTATTTGCAGCTGTTGCAGCTATACTTCTGGCATCCATAAGAGCGACAGAAGCCATCTGTCCGCTTCCAGGCTTACTGCCCTCCCTGCTTGGGAAGTTTCTGGTAGAATGTCTTATTGAAAATGCACCATTGGCAGGCACATCTCCTGCACCAAAGCAAGGTCCGCAAAAAGCAGATTTAACCAAGGCTCCTGTCTCCATAAGGGTGGCTACAGTGCCATTTCTAACGAGTTCTATATATATAGGCTGGCTTGCAGGATAGAGGCTTAGCGAGAATTCATCATTTCCTATGTATTTTCCTTTGAGTATGTCTGCCGCCGCGCATAGATTCTCAAAGCCACCGCCTGCACAGCCTGCTATTATTCCCTGATCTACCTGAATTCTACCATCTTTAATCTTGTCTGTGAGCTTGAAGTTAATGTCTTTTCCAAAGCTTACCTTTGCCTTTTCTTCAACCTCGTGCAAGATATCCTTAGGATTCTTGTTTACCTCGTCTACCAGGTAGGTATTGCTTGGGTGGAAAGGCATGGCTATCATAGGCCTTATTTTACCAAGGTCAACCTCGATAAGTCCGTCATAGTAAGCAGGTGCACTAAGTCTTAGCTCCTTATAGTCATTTGGGCGGTTATGAATTTCATAAAACTCCTTCACCTTCTCGTCTGTTTCCCATATTGATGAAAGGCAGGTAGTCTCAGTAGTCATAACATCTATGCCTATTCTATAGTCCACGCTTAGATGCTTTATTCCATCTCCGATAAATTCCATTATCTTATTATTTACATATCCCCTGTCAAATACCTCTCCAATGATGGCTAGGGCTATATCCTGAGGCCCTACACCCTTTACAGGCTCTCCAACAAGCCTTACTGCTACCACCTCAGGACAGGCAACATCATAGGTCTGGCCAAGGAGCTGTTTTACAAGCTCAGGACCGCCTTCTCCTATCGCCATGGTTCCAAGGGCACCATATCTGGTGTGGCTGTCTGAGCCAAGTATCATCCTGCCGCCGCCAGCAAGCACCTCCCTTGCAAACTGATGAATGACAGCAAGATTAGGTGGTACATACATACCACCAAATTTTTTGGCAGATGACAGCCCGAATAAATGGTCATCCTCATTTATGGTACCTCCCACAGCACAAAGTGAATTGTGACAGTTGGTAAGGGCATAAGGTACAGGAAACTTCTTTATTCCAGATGCTATAGCTGTCTGCACTATACCTACAAAGGTTATATCGTGAGAGGCAAGACAGTCAAATTTAAGCTTAAGGTTCTCCATATCCTCTGATTTATTGTGAGCACGCAGTATGCCATAGGCTAGAGTATTTTTCTTCGCCTCTTCCTTTGTTATGCTTACTCCCAGCTTACCAAGTCTTTCTTCTATGTCTGCTCCGTATTCAACGACTTCACCATTTACTATAAATGCTCCGTTTTCTGATAATCTAATCATATATTCTCCATTCTGTCGGCCAAATTTACCAATTTTTCCTATAATAAAGCATTTTAAAATAATTATCAAGTATACCTCTTGTCATAATAACAAATCTGTAATAGAATTAAGCAGATGATACTAATATACTAACCAGGAGGTAACTATGAGGCATCTTATAAGTCCACTTGATTTTTCAGTAGATGAGACTAATTATATCTTAACTCTTGCCGGTGACATATACAGAAACCCTGAAAAGTACAAGGATATCTGTCATGGTAAAAAATTAGCTACTTTGTTTTATGAGCCGAGTACACGAACCCGCCTTTCATTTGAAGCTGCTATGCTTAATTTGGGCGGTAGTGTTCTCGGTTTTTCTGAGAGTTCCTCAAGTTCAGCAGCAAAGGGAGAAACTGTAGCAGATACCATTAGGGTGATTTCAGCCTATGCTGATATCTGCGCTATGCGTCATCCAAAGGAAGGAGCACCTCAGGTTGCTTCGATGTATTCTGAGATTCCTGTGATAAATGCAGGCGACGGTGGTCACAACCACCCAACCCAGACATTTACTGATATTCTCACTATCAAAGAGCTTCGTGGTAAAATAGGCAATATGACAGTCGGACTATGTGGAGACCTTAAGTTTGGAAGAACAGTGCATTCCCTCATACAGGAGCTTGTAAGATACCCTGAGATTAAGTTTGTACTTATTTCTCCTGATGAATTAAAGCTTCCTGAGTATGTAAAAACTGAGATACTGGATGCAAATAATTCTCCTTATGTAGAGACCACTTCTCTTGAAAATGCCCTTCCTGAGCTTGATGTTCTCTATATGACGAGGGTGCAGAGGGAGCGTTTCTTCAATGAGGAGGACTATATAAGGCTTAAAGATACCTACATCTTAGACAAGGCTAAACTTAAAGGTGCTAAGTCTGACCTTATGATACTCCACCCTCTTCCAAGGGTTAATGAGATATCTACCGATATAGATGATGATCCTAGGGCAGCTTATTTTCAACAGGCAAAATACGGGGTTTATGTAAGAATGGCTTTGATACTACGTTTACTGGAATTGGCATAGGAGGTAATTTATGTTAAATATTAGCGGTATTAATTCAGGTTATGTGATAGACCACATACCTGCCGGACTGTCAATGTCCATATACAGATATCTGAATCTTGGTAAATATGATAATCAGATAGCCATTATTAAAAATGCGAAGAGCTCCAAGATGGGAAAGAAGGATATAATTAAGATAGAGGGTATACCCGGTGAGCTTAATCTTGAGCTTCTATCTATCTTTGGTGATAGCATTACAGTAAATGTAATAATGGACGGTGTTATCAAGGATAAGATTCATCCTAGCCTACCTGACACAGTAAATGATATATTTACCTGCAAGAATCCACGTTGTATAACCTCCGTGGAGCGTGGACTTAAGCATGTATTCAAGCTTACCGATAAAGAGCACATCACTTACCGCTGTGTATACTGTGAGCAGGCTTACAATATGAATAAATAGCAGGGAGATTATGGAAGAAAACAAAGAAAAAGAAACTAAGCAGAAGAAGATAAAGCGGCTACTTGCAATTATTGGGATAGTGCTTCTTCTTGCTCTATATGGCATTACTCTTATTACTTCATTTATGGCAAGTCCCGCAGCCAATGCTTTATTTATTGCGAGCCTTGTATGTACAGGCTTCATACCTGTTGCCATTTACATATTTATCTGGTTACTAAAGTTTAGATAAAGGTATGAATATTGTTTAAAATCCTATACACTTTTAACAAAATTTATTTTGATATTGTTTTCCACAATTAAATAGTGTATAATCTAATTTATACGAAGGGGGTAATAGACTCTAAGTATAACGATAAAAGTGTCAATCGCTTTTGACGAAGACAAATAATAATATTAACAAAGGAGAAAGATTATGAAAAAATATGTTTGTGATGTATGTGGATGGGTGTATGATGAAGAGTTAGGATGTCCTGAGAAGGGAATAGCTCCTGGCACAAAGTTTGAGGATCTTCCAGATGACTTTGAATGTCCTGAGTGTGGAGTAGGCAAGGATATGTTTTCTGAGCAGTAATTAAGGTAAAAAATGCTGTCACCTTCAAAGTGAATGTGACAGCATTTTTATTGTTTAATAAATTCTATATTTACCAGGTTTACTGTAACTACCGTATATCTTCTTTCCTCCAACCTTTACAAATGCACGGACCTTCACATAGTATGTTTTTCCTGCCTGAGCCTTGTTTATCATAAACTTGGTCTTCTTCGGAGAATTAGAAATCATTTTCTTTGCGTGACGGAATTTTTTATTTTTAGCAAATACCACTTCATATCCGCTCACACTGTCATTCTTACTTACCTGAAGCTTTAGCTTGCCTCGTTTTGAAGCTTTGTTATAAGAGCTGCTTGAAGCATACACATATACATTCTTTGGTACAACAGTTACCTTCTTTGACTTTATTATCCTGCCATCCGGAGTAGAGACAGTTATCTTAGCTGTACCGTACTTGTTGGCTCTACAGTACTTTTCATAATCGTATTCAAATACTCCACCATTCTTATCATTACCAAGACTTAACACATTGCTGTCAACCTTGATTTTTACTACATCACTTGCACTTGATGGGAGAGTCCTTATATTAAGCCTTACATGCTCCCCTATTTTGATGGTTTTTGGAACTCTGGATAAGGATATGCCAGTCACAGGTTCCAAATCAAAGAATGAAACCTCATAGGAAATAGGTTCTCTTAGCCCCGTAATCTTAACGCCAAATCTCTCTCCATTTGCATACCTTTTTATTCCGTCAGGTCTGAATATGATGCAGCCACTCAAACCATAGTTTACATTATTTACGTTAAAATATCCGTCTGAATGAGCTTTGCTAAATTGCCAGATTTTGTTATCTCTATACCTTGTAAGCTCCACCTTAACATCAGAAGGGTTAACTTCATATCCAAGTGAAATACTCCAAGGAAAATCAGAATTAATATACTCAGTAGGCATATTCATAGCAGGCCATATCACACCGTATTCGGGAGAGCTACCAAAGGCACCGTCATGAGCATAGGTCGCTGAAAAATTGTTATAAAATCCAAATCCTATAGACTTCATGGAAGGATTGAGTATCCAGCGTCTATGGCCAATCCTATCAATGTTAGTTGAGTCGCCGTCATTCATGTATCCTAACACAATACCTGAGTCTATATTGGTATAACCCATTGCAAGATTGCTATGAGCCGCTCCTTCAGCACCTAGTCTGTATAATACATCCGACATACCATAAGGCTTTGATGGAGTATGTGAGAGCTTACCGTTTACAGCACTGACTACACTTGCCCCCTGTGCAAGCTTTATATAATTCTCATTTAATACCACGTTTGAAGACAATCCCGCTATATATCTAATCTGATTGATGGTATTCAGAGCAGACTGCATAGTCTTCTTATCTAATCTTCCTAGAGAATAAGGTGCTCTTCCTATAGGCTTTTCTTCAAGCTTTGCTATAGAATAAAAATCTGACGGATGCTTTTTTACAAATCTCCTTATCTCATCCACTGTTCTATAAGCTACATTTATACCCTTACTTTTATTATTATCTGCTAAAACACCTTCTATATTTACATTTTTTATCTTTGAGCCATTATCCTCTGCTTTAGCCGTATATATATTATCATTTATATGTGTTACAGGCAGCGCAGATATCATAATCCCGCATACCAAGATGGCAGTTAATCTATGCTTAAATCCTTTTATCAAGACTTACTTCCTCCATTTTTTAAACAATTACCCAAACTAATATTATTTTACACTAAAAGCAATAAATTGTCATGAGAAATTTAGGTTTTTTTTTATAAAATTTTAGTTAAAACTAACTATATTGGTCTAAAAAGGCTTACAGCATCTATTCCTGTAAGCCTTTGGTTATTTTATTATTAGTATATCCTATATGTATCTGTCTTGCTATATGCTCCGTATATCTTTTTACCACCAACCTTTACGAAGGCACGAGCTTTGATATAATAAGTACGTCTTGATAATGCATTATTTATTATAAGTTTTGTCTTTTTATATGAATTTGAAATCAACTTTTTAGCATATTTGAAGTTCTTATTTGTGGAGTATAAGACCTCATAGCCGCTCACAGTCTTGTCCTTACTTACTTGCAGGCTAATCTTGCCATATTTTGTACCATATATATATCTGCTTTCTGTAGAATAAATATATACATCTGAAGGGATAACAGTTATCTTCTTTGACTTCGTTATTCTTCCATCAAAAGTAGATACATTTATGGTTGTCGTGCCGTATTTGTCTGCTCTAATATAGAACCCGTTGTCAGCATCATAATCATATATGCCGCTGTTCTTACCTTTACCTAGGCTTAAAATCTTGCCATCTACCGTAACTCTAACTATTTTCTTAGCACTTTCAGGTAAAAACTTGATACCTAGGTCTAAATTCTCACCTAGTCGGATAATACTAGACGTTTTATCAAGTGAAAGTCCGGTAATAGGCACCAGGTCAAAGAAAGATACCTCATACGACAGCGGTGCACTAAGCCCTGTGATATTAACTTTGAACTTCTCCCCTGCTACATATCTTTCGATTCCATCAGGCCTGAAAATAATGCAACCCTGCTCACCATATCCGCCATTATCTACATTAAAATAACCATCCGCAGAAGACTTGCTAAACTTCCAGGTCTTATTGTCTGAAAGCCTGATAAGTTCTACCTCTACGCTGTCACTTACTGCATAGCCCATCGATATACTCCATGGGAAATCCTTGTTAAAATACTCTGTAGGCATATTCTGTGCGGGCCAGATTACACCATATTCAGGTGAATCTCCGAATGAATTGTCATGAGCATAGGTAGCTGTATAATTGTTGTAATAGCCAAAGCCTGTTGCCTTCATAGAAGGATTTAACAGCCAGCGTCTGTGTCCCAGCCTGTCTATGTTAGAAGAGTCACCATCCTCCATATAGCCATATACTAAGCTAGTGTCTATATTGTTATAGCCCATAGCTATATTGCTGTGAGATGCACCCTCTGCACCTATTTTGTATACTTCATCTGACATTCCTACAGGTTTTGCTGGATAATGTGTAAGAACATCATTTACAGAATTTACCACACTTGCCCCCTGAGCCTGTTTTACGTACTCATCATTTAATACCACATCAGAAGAAAGTCCTGCTATATATCTAATCTGATTAAGTGTATTGAGTGCAGACTGCAAGGTCTTATACTTTAGTCTTCCAAGCGAATACGGTGCCTTACCAAGGGGCTCTTCCTCATATTCTACAGGCGATGTAAAATCAGCAGGATGATCCTTTACAAACTCCCTGATTTCATCTTCTGTATGATAGTCTACATTGACACCCACATTTTGCGTGTTTACACCAGAGTCATCGCTGTAATCATCATCCGTATACAGATTGGTATTATTATCATAGTATTCGTCTGCCTTAGCAAGATAAGCATTATTCCCTGTATTTACAAAAGGAAAGCCTGAAATTACCACACCTGTTAAGATTGCAGCTATTATCTTATTCTTGAATCTTCTTCTCATATCTCCCTCCTATTTTAAACAAAAAATAACCCAAACTACTTGTATTTTACATTATTCTGATTCAGGTGTCAAAATATTTGACTATCTAATCCAGCAACCATAAAATACTCTCAGTAATTTGGGTTATGTTTACAGGTACTTATCTAAACTTAACTGTACATACTTCAAAAGGCCTAAGCTTAAGACTAACTGCCTTCACTTTCTTTCCATAAGCATTTACAGTCTCTTCTACCTTAAGCTCCTCTTCTTCATTTTCAAGGAGGTCACAGGTAAATGCCTTGGTAAACTTTGTATCTACCAAAAGCTTAACTGTTGTTTTTGCATTGTCACGCTCAAAAAGTCTGATTACAGTGCCTTCACCCTCTTCAGCCTTCTTGATTGTCTCTATTACAACATTCTTCTTATCTACATTTGCGTAGGAATATACATTCTCAGCCATAGCCTTCTTCACTGTCTTTAGTGGCTGGTTGAGATTGTATGCTTCATCAGAAACATTGCTATAGCGCCAGCTCTCTGCGTGAGGATAGAGGGCATAAGTGAAGAAATGCTCTTCCTGGTCAGTCGTAGGATTAGGCTCAATACCTGACTTAATAAGAGTTAGTCCTAGTACACCGTCTCTTACAGAATGTCCGTATTTGCAGTCATTAAGGAGAGCTACACCATAATGTCCCTCTGAGAAGTCCATCCACTTCTGAGCACAGCTTTCAAATCTCGCCTCATCCCAGCTTGTGTTGGTATGTACCTTTCTTACTGCATTACCGAACTGAATCTCAAATGTAGCCTCATCTGAGTGAATATCTACAGGGAAGTGAACCTTAAGGAGATGCTGGTTATCCTTCCAGTCCACATACGTCTCAAAGTCTATCCTTCTGTTATCCGCATAGAAGTGAATCTTCTGTCTGATAAAGGAATTGCTTATCTTTCTCTCTACAAGAAGGGTAGCTCTTACTTCACCTATTTCAATCCACTCTAACTTCTCTACAGAGAGAGCATCCCAGTACTTTTCAGTATAGAAGATATCTATATCCCAGTTATCATAGTAAATAGGCTTATCCTCATACATGCGAAGAAGGTTGCCCTTTTCTCCTGCCTTAAGTACCTCTCTGTCATTTTCCTTGTCAAAAATACTTGAAAATAGAGCATTTTCATCAAGTTCAATCTTATAAAACGGAGTCTCAAGGCTCTTGTCACCGTTTAATATAAATGGACTTTCAGGCTTTGCTTCTGCCTTATCAAAATACAGGGTCCTATAGCCCTTTGAAGGGATATTCTCCACAAATGCAATGGCTCCATCCTTTGTTGCCTGAACCTTTACTGCACTTCCATCCTCGTACTTAAGTCCTTCATAATTTCCTTCTGGAAGTATGGCAATATCTGAACGGTTATGTCCTGTAGTATTCCATACAGTTATACCTTCTTTATCCTCAGCAAGTGTTTCAAGTCTTGCTGAAGTCTCCTTCTCAAGTTCCTTTGCAATACGTGCATACTCTTCCTTTGTTACCTCGTACACTTCCTTGATTGAAGAACCCGGAAGTATATCATGGAACTGGTTAAGAAGGACAATCTTCCACATGTCATCAAGCTCTTTAACAGGATAAGCAATCTTCTTATCTGCAAGAACTGAGAAGAATTCAAGGTCCATAAGTCCAAGCTCTGACTTTCTGTTGCTGCGCTTATTCCTTGCCATAGAGGTGTAAGTTCCTCTGTGGTACTCAAAGTAGAGCTCACCTTCCCAGGTCTCAAGTCTCTTGTTATCCTTGACCTTTGCTTCAAGCTCTTCAAAGTATTTACCTGCGAATTCTCTTCTTACCTTAGGGATACCCTTAACTCCCTTTTCCATTCTTCTCGCTGTTTCAAGCATTTCTCTGGTAGGGCCGCCTCCACCATCACCGAAGCCGTATGAGATGAGGATATCGTTGTTGATACGCTTGTTCTGATAACGCTCCCAGCCTCCCATAAGTGCATCAGGATGAAGCTCTCCATTGTAGGTTGTAAAGAAGTTCACCACAGGCTGTCCTATACCAAGTGTGGTTATCATATGTGTAAATATCTCTGAACCATCTATACCACGCCATATAAAGGTATCGTTAGGTATCTTGTTAAACTGATTCCAAGCAAGCTTGGTTGTCATAAAGTACTTGATTCCGCTTTTTTTCATTATCTGAGGAAGTGAACCTGAATAGCCAAATACATCAGGAAGCCAAAGTACCTTGTTGTCTATACCGAACTCATCCTTAAAGAATTTCTTTCCATGCATGAACTGCCTTACAAGAGACTCACCGGAAGTGAGATTACAGTCTGCCTCAAGCCACATACCACCCTCAGGCTCCCAAACTCCCTCTTTTACCTTTTCTTTAATCTTTTCGTAAACTTCAGGATATCTTTCTTTGAGGAATACGTAGAGCTGTGGCTGACTTGACATAAACTTATACTCCGGATATTCTTCCATAAGCTTAAGTACTGTAGCAAAGCTTCTTGCAACCTTTTCTCTGGTCTGTGCAACTGTCCACCACCAAGCCACGTCTATGTGGGTATGTCCTATACAGGTAGCTATTACATCGCTATAGCCTGCCTTCTCCTCATATAAGGCTTTTTTAAGATACTCGCGAGCAGCCTTAATGCCGTCGTAGAACTCTTTTGTATAAGGAGTTCTAAGGTCAAGGAAATTGACCGCAGTATTGAGGATTTCTTCTATATCCTGTCTGTTCTTGTCATCCTCGGCCATTCTAGGGAAGGCAGCAAGCGGTACCCAAAGGTCAAAGTAAAGACCTTCCACTTCCTCATCAATCTCAATAATCGAGGCAATGAAGAGGAACTCATCGTGAAGAATTCCGCTGTATGCCTGTATATCAAAGTTAATCTCATCCCCACTCTTAAAGTTCTCTCCAAGGAAAAGGAGTCTGTGATTCATGTCCATTCCCTGTACTATTTTATTGTTGATAAATACAAGGAACTGTGGGTTCTTTGCATCATCCCACTCATCAATCTGTGTAGCAAGCTTTAAGAATATTCTCTT
This sequence comes from Catonella sp., assembly GCF_057250765.1. Lineage (NCBI taxonomy): Bacteria > Bacillati > Bacillota > Clostridia > Lachnospirales > Lachnospiraceae > Catonella > Catonella sp. Next base: position 32,248 of record NZ_DBHIEC010000015.1, on the reverse strand, counting down.
TCCTGCCATGCTCTCAGGTACTACGAATTTCTTCTTAAACCAATAATGCTTGTCCTTGCCATACCAGTGCATATTTAAGGAATCAAACTCTGCAAAGTCAGGCCCAGCACTTTCTGCTTCCTCAGGTCTAAAAAACTGTCCTTCTTTGTACTGCCATTTATCTAGTTGAAGCTTTTGCTTCACCTTAAGCTTTTCAAGATTGTCACATATAACCTTGACACGCTTATCTAAATATCTCATAAATTCCTCCTTTAGCCTGATTTATAGAGCATTCTTTTTCACATAGTCAAGAAGTCTCTCCACTGTTGTAAAAGCAAGCCCTGTGACTGTATCTGCACAGCCATAGTATATAGCAATCTTTCCACTTTCTTTATCGTGTAGGGCAGCACAAGGGAATACAACGTTTGGAACATCACCCATACACTCATACTGTTCCCAAGGAGCCATAATATAATTCTTGCTGCGGGCAATCACCTTCCAAGGCTCATTAAGGTCAAGGAGTGCCGCTCCCATACGATATACAAAGCCGTTACAGGTGTTAATTACTCCATGGTAAATCATAAGCCAGCCTTCATCTGTCTCGATAGGAATAGGACCAGGTCCTATCTTAGTTGACTGCCAGGCAGAAATGTCATCTTTAATTGCACCCATTACATGTCTATGCCTACCCCAGAACTCCATATCCTTACTCTGGCTTATAAATATATCACCAAAAGGAGTATGACCGTTGTCACTTGGTCTGTTAAGCATCATATAAAGACCGTTTATTTTCCTAGGGAATAAAACTCCGTTTCTGTTAAACGGAAGGAAGGCATTTTCAAGCTGTACAAACTTCTTAAAATCAAAGGTGTAAGCAACACCTATTGTAGGACCGTGATAACCGTTACACCAGGTCACATAATATCTGTCCTCTATAAAACAAACTCTAGGGTCATATCTATATTCTCTCTTAAGTATCTCTTCATCTGCGCCTTCAAACTTGATAGGCTCATCTTCTATCTCCCAATTAATTCCGTCCTTACTCTTTCCAACAAAAATATCCATACTTATGGAACGGCTGTCACATCTAAATACCCCTGCAAAGCCGTCTTCAAATCTAACCACTGCACTGTTAAACACACTGTTTGAAATCTTGTTTCCATCTCTTCCTATAATCGGATTGCCCGAATATCTCCAAACCGGCTCTTTTCCTCCGGTATTATCTTCCTCCCAAGGTATCTGAGGTAACTTATTCTCACTATTCATCTTCATTCTCCTGATATTCTAATCTTGAAAAGAGTTTTTTCCGTCAATCGTCACATTACGGACAAATTCGGGAAAAAACTCTTCTATTTTCATAAAACAGTGTCTAATTTTGTCTTATGTTTATCTGTAATTTAATTATTTTGCAGCGTCAATCTGCTCCTGAGCCTTCTTCTGCATATCGTCAAAGCCTGCTTTTCTCATCTCTTCCATCATCTGTGGAACTACCTTCTCAGGATCTGATGTACCTGTGAAAAGCTCACTCTTATACTTGTTGTATATCTCAACACAGTTAACCATTTCATCTTCAAAATCAGTTACATCTAAGTTGATACCAAGTACAGGTGAAGGAATAGCCTTTGCATTAAGCTCCTTAACTTCATCCCACTGATTGAAATCTACATCATCTCTCTGTGAAACGATGAAGAATGAACCCTGTGTATAACCAGCCATCTTCCACTCATCATTATTCTTATGAACCTTCTTATCAGCAGTATATGTCCAGTCATCACCTTCAAGACCGTAGAAGAGTGAATCTCTTACATAAGTATCTGTGTTAACAAGCTCTAAGAACTGAAGAGCCTTGTCAGGATGCTCACAGCTAGCTGATATACAGTTAAGAGAACCACCAACTGTTACGTTTGAAAGAAGTGTATCGCCCCAAGGCACTGCTACTACTTCCTCGCCCATGTTAGGACCCCATACTGTCTTAGCTGCACCGCTCCAGCCCTGTTCAATACTGAAAGGTCTGTATTTTGGCTTCTCTGCAAGTGTAGCTGCGTCAGCATTGATAAGTCCGTCCTTATACCACTTATGAATGAGTTTAAGCTCTTTCATAACATCTTCCTGCTCGAAGATAGGAACAAGCTTCTTGTTGCTGTCTGAGAAACTTACACCAAGTGCTGGAAGTCCCATGCTGTCATAATTCTTAGCAAGTGAGTTAGATACACCTTCCTTATTAAGGATAAATGGTGCTGTCTTCTCGCCATTCTTAATCTTTGTTAATGGCTCTGTTAAGTCCTCAAGAGTCTTTAACTTGTCAACATCAATATTATACTTCTCAAGTAACTTCTTTACAAAGATAAAGTAAAATGTCATTGAGCTGTCCTTATATGTAGGTACAGCATAAATCTGTCCGTTTACCTTTGTTGCATTCCAGTAGTCTTCAGGCATAGAAGCAAGAAGCTTAGGTGCGTTATCCTTAAGTAAGTCTGTAATGTCAAGGAAAGCTCCCATCTTTACATCCTGTACATAGGTATTAGCATTGGTAAACATAATGTCATAGTCACCACCAGTATTTACAAGTGTACTTCTTCTGCTGTCCCAATCACCCCAGCTTACTACTTCAACGTCGATATTTACACCGATTTTCTCAGCTAAATACTTGTTGATATTTTCCTGCCATGCCTTGTAGTTATCAGGCTGGCCGCTGCCTACCTGTACCCATTTGAGATTTACTATCTCATCTGTCTTTGCAGTGCTTGTTGCCGATGCAGCACTTGATGTCTTGGAAGCAGAAGTTGCCTGACTGGTTGTGCTTGTCTTAGACTGGCTTGTCTTTTCCTCAGTCTTTGCTCCACAAGCTGCAAGGTTAAAAACCATAGATGCTCCAAGAGCTAAAGCTAACAGTTTTCCCCATCTTTTTTTCATGTTAAAGTTCTCCTTTCACTTTTTAAACATTTTATCTAAAAGCTACATAGCTTAAGATTTAACCCTTAACCGCACCTATTGTAAGTCCGGTTACAAAATATCTCTGGAAGAATGGATAAGCACAAGCTATAGGAACTACTATAACTATGGCAATCGCCATTCTAACTGATTCTCTTGGCATGGTTGCCAGATACTGCTGAATACTTACACCACCGTCCGGATTGCTTGCAAGGAACTGTATGTTCTTAACCATGCTGTTAAGCAAAGCCTGAAGCGATATGAGGTCCTTATTTCTTATGTAAAGAGATGATAAGAACCAATCATTCCAGTAACCAAAGCTTAAGAAAAGTCCGATTGTAGCAATTACCGGCTTTGATATAGGAAGCACTATTTTGCTAAATATACCAAGCTGAGTAGCTCCATCTATCTTAGCCGACTCAATAACCGAGTCAGGTATTGTGGTTCTAAAGAACGTCTTACATATAATTATGTTAAAAGACGAAACTGCAAGCGGAAGTATGAGTGCTAAAAGCGTATCACTAAGGTTCAAGAGCTTGTCGTTTACAACGTAGCTTGCAGCAAGACCACCGTTGAATATCATCGGTATGAATATAACCCAGGTAAAAAAGTTCTGCAGCTTATAACTCTGTCTTGAAAGTACATATCCCATCGAGGTAGTAAGACCGAGTCCGAGGATTGTACCTCCCATTGTTACTATCACCGATATCCAGAGCGCCTTTAATATCATCATCCTTTCTTTCCAAAGATACAGATAGGCTGCACTTGAAAGCTCTGCCGGTACAAATCTGTAGCCATACTCAGCGAGAGAAGTCTCAGATGAAATCGAAATAATAAATACGAAAATTACCGGCACTATACACATTAAGGATAAAATTATAAAAACAATATTGAAAACAATGTTTGTTCCAGGCCTAATCTGGTTAAGTCCTTTACCCTTCTTTACATTTTTATTTTCCACTTTAATTCTCCTTAGTTAAATGATTGCCTGTTCTTTGTTTATCTTCTTAACCACAAAGTTTGCTGCAAGAATAGTAATACAGCAAGCTATAGACTGAGCTACAGAAGCTGCCGCAGTCTTTCCGATAGGAACATTTGACTGCAATGCATTATAAACATAGGTATCAAATGTGGATGCCACATCATGTAAGGAAGCAGGAATCTGCTGTGTTACCTGATAGAACAAACCGAAATCTGAGTAGAAAATTCTTCCCACATTCAATATGAACATCATTATAATTACTGACTTAAGGCTAGGCAGTGTAATGTACTTGGTCTGCTGCCATTTGTTTGCACCGTCAATAACCGCAGCCTCATAAAGGCTTGAGTCAATACCTGTGATGCAGGCAAGATAAACTACCATACTGTAACCAATACTCTTCCACTGTTGCATAAATATCAGTATGAAAGGCCAGTACTTAGGTTCCGAATACCAGTTTACCTTTTCCATTCCAAAAGAGGATAAAATGTTGTTGATAAATCCCTTATCCTGGCTGAGGAAAGCATATACAAAATAACTTACAACTACCCAGGACATAAAGTGAGGAAGGAACATCATTGTCTGGTATACTTTGGACTTAAGTCTACTATGAATAAGACTTATCATTATAGCCAAAGTAACAGGAATAATAATTCCAAGAATAATAAATACAATGTTATATGCTATAGTGTTCCTAAGCAAAAGCATAAAGTCATTTGAGTTAATAAAGTACTTGAAGTTCTTGAATCCAACCGATTTACTTTGAAAAAGGCTCTGCAGGAATCCTGTTCTTGGTCTGAGCCTGAATTCCTTAAAAGCAATTACAATACCAAACATAGGCAGGTAACAAAAGCAGATGTACCAAATAAATGTAGGTATACCGAGCAAGGTCAATTCGGTGTCATCTCTTGTCCACTTTTTCTTTTTCTTAGGCAGAGTAGCTTCTTTTTTACTGCTCATCATTTTCCCTCCTGCTGTTTTTGTAGAAGTATTAGTAATTCCCTTCAATTTCTAATCTAGGTTACATTTTATCATATCAATTAACATTTTGCAACATTTTATTTACTAAAATGTTGCAAATAAATATTTTTGTTAACATACAATTAATAAATGATGTATATGTTTACTAAGACATCCTAGTATAAAGTTACTTAACTGTAAAAATTATTCAGTTATTCCCCTTAATCTGTCTGCATACCAAAGCACAACCTTAGTTACCCTTCCAAGCATACTCTCCTTTGAGTCCGCTCTATAAATCTCCTTATACTTCATATACCATATTTCAAGTTCCTCTGCAAGCTCATACTTCACTTTCTCATCTACTGTCTCAGGCATAACTACGGCTCTTCCTACTCTATTCCAGATATCAATACCTACAATCGCATTGTCAGCCTTGTTAAACTCATTTCTTTTAGAACTGTCCATAGAAAGCACTGTTTTTCTAAGCTTCTTTCTGATTTCTAACAGCTCTTTAGACGCCCTGTCTACATCAGCTATTTCAGCCTTGAACCTATCGAGTCTCTCAGTTAAGGCCTTGTGGCTGTTAAAGCCTGCAGGGTTTGTCTTCTCATCAAAGTTTGCCGCATCCGCAAAGCCTTCAAACAAAAGCACAGCACTCCACCAGTCATATATCTGATTGAGAGCAGCCTTCTCAAGCAGCTTGGTATAGGTTTCTGACTTGTCATCATACTCAAGGAAAGACAGAGCTTTATTTAGCTCTTCCTTTCCTACTCCTTTTTCTCCTGAATATGCATCCAGATTCCAGGTAAATACTCCACCATATACTATTCCCGGTGTCGTAAATGAAGGATTGTTTATGTGCCCAAAATCGCCCCACTCAGTATTTAATAGTCCTATGGCCTCATATTTTCTTGCATACCCACTCATAATCTTAACATTGGAGTATGAAGTGTCAATTCTATTTATTAGAGTATTCCAACCGCAAGCACCCGGGCAAAGGTAAAGGTTAGCCCCAGCCTTGGCAATAGGCTCGCAGATATCATCTTTTTGCTCAGCCATATATCCCCAGGCCAAGCATATGGTCTCTGTAGGAAGCTCCTTAATAAACTCAGGGAATTTACGTATAATGTCTCCCCAAAACATAGGAATCTTTCCTTTGCTAACAACGTACTCACAGAGCTTCTTTAAGAAGTCCATATACATTCTGTCGGTACCCACCTTGTCAGCCAGCGCCTTAGACCTTCCCTTGCCGAGGTCAAACGTCTCATCCGCACATATATTAACTAGCTTTGAGCTAAATAGCGGCAGGTACTCATCAAGCATTTTCTTCACAACTTCAAAAGAACGCTCATCATCTACATTTACTGTATGGTGCTGCATCTTTTCCCAGAATGAAAACGGCTTGCCCGCAGCATCTTCAAGCTCACAAATATCCTCATAACATTTTGTTCTAAGCAATTCATAAAGATGACCAAAGCTTGCAAGAGATGGCACGAAGTCAATGTCTCTGTCCTTACAGTACTTATCAAGCTCCATAATCTCTTCCGGAGTAAGCACACTGTCTTCCCTCCACATCTCAGAAAATCCTCTAAAAGCAAAGGACTGCTCTATGTAGAGCTGATATTGATTTAACTTATACCTTGAAAGTAAATCTATCTGCTTCTTAATAGTGTCTAACTTAAAACTTCTACCTCTTGCCTGATCCATGTAAAATCCTCTGGCAGGTATATCAGGCTTATCCTCTATCCTAAGAGCAGGAAGTAAGGCACCCTTGTTTCTTATAATCTGGCAGAGAGTCTGGATGCCATAGCCAACACCTGCTCTGTCCCTGCCAAGAATCTCAATCTGTTCTTCTGTTATGGAAAGTACATAGCTTTGAGGCGGAAGTGCACCTACAAGTCTTAGACTTATATCACCCTTACTTGCAGTTCCTGCAGTAAGCGTGGCTTCTACGCCGGCATAACGAAGAAGCTCATCCCTTAAGACCTTTGGCAGTGCCCAGCCTGTGCTTATCTTTAGTCCTTCACTCTCTGAAACTATTCTTATCCCGGATTCTACGAAGAACTCACCGCTTGTTTCTGTAAGTTTTTTTGGTTTTGGTAAAAAATACATGATATATACTCCTTAAAAAATATATTTTTGTTTTAAAAGTATTTAAACATACTTCAACTAATTGAATAGTAATATGTATTTAAAAATATTTCAAGATGTTTTATAAATTAATTGAGTTTTGTATTGACATATGTGCATTATCTTTATTATACTTAACATAAGTTAACAAAGCAATTAACATTGTATATATATAATTGTTGTATACTTTAAAATGTTTTATTATCCAAATTATTTTTTGTATTACTTAGCTAAACAGCTATACAGAGGGGGAGGCGGATTGACAAATGAGTAAAGTTACTATGCAGGATATTGCCGATGCACTTGGAGTATCAAGGGTGAGCGTTTGGAAGGTGTTTAACGATCAGCCGGGTGTCTCAAGCGCTTTAAAACACAGCATATTGGACATGGCTTCAAAGCTTGGCTACAATAGTCTTTCTGCAATCACTGTCTCTAACAAGGATATGAATAACTTTAAGAATGTGTCGCTTGTAGTGTCAAGGCCTGATTCTGCTGTCTTTTGGATAGATATTATACACAGTATGGCAAAGGAACTTGCCCTGCACAATGTTAACTTACTGTACACATACATACAAAGTTCATACGATAACAATTTTCAGATACCTGATATACTTACAGGTGACAATGTAGGCGGAATTGTAGTTATGAACCTTTATGACAGACATATTATCAAGAGGTTAATAAAGCTTCCAACCCCTAAGGTTTTTCTTGATACCGTGCCATCAATAACCGAGAAGATGCTTGCCTGCGACCTCATGCTAATAGAGGGAAGAAGTGCTATTACAGCTATAATAGATGATATAGTTAAAAAAGGCTGTACAAGGCTGGGCTTTATAGGAGATTTAAATTATGCAAGAACCAATTTAGAGCGTTATCAAGGCTTTGTGGACGGTCTTTCACTACACAATGTACCTCTTGACCCTACTATATGTTATACCGATTCGATAGGAATATCCAGTTACCAGAGTAAAATATTCGAGTTTTTGGATTCGATAAAGGAGATGCCGGATGCCTTTATCTGTGTGAGTGACTATGTGGCACAGTTTATTGCCATGTATATCTCAGAAAACCCTAAGCGCTTTAATAAGCCTATACTCCTTACCGGTTTTGACGGAAGCAAGGAGTATGTCAATGTTGCAGATAAGATCACAACAGCCAGTGTAAATACGAGACAACTAGGCAGAAGGCTTGCTTTACAGATACTTTACAGAATGGAGCATCCTGCTGCACCTTATGAAACAGTGTACATACATCCTGAAATATCCTACTTTAGTTCTATTTTTCCTAATTAGATGAGCTATCTGGAAAAGGGCTATACAGCATATCCACTGTATAGCCCTTTAGTTAGCTTATATTTAACTCCATCTGGATGCAAAAGCTTTTACTCTCTCTTCTATCTTTTCTTTCTGTTCTTCAATATCTATGTTGAATACTTTCATAAACTGCATCACATAGTCTACAAAGACAATGAGTAGTATGGCTCCTATAATAAAAACTCCCATCTCTCTATGAACACGGTCAACAAGTCCATATACGGCACTTTGTAGAAAATACACTATAGCAAGAGCATAAAATCCCCAGGCAATCGTACTTTCAAGGCAGATAATCCCCTTATAATTAAACGGTTTATCATTATAATCCCACCAAAGTGCGCCAAGATATCTTATCATAAGCACTCCGACTATATACTCAAATAAAGTAGCGGATGCAGCACCTGCTATATAGATACCGAGGTAATTCCCCTTAAGAGGGCTTAAAATGATGTAGCCTACCATTGCTCCGACCCCGTAAATAGGGCAGAATGGACCTCTTCCAAAGCCTCTGTTGGTTATCTTCCTGTTACAAAAAGACATATATATCGACTCAACCAGCCATCCTAACATGCTATAGATAATAAATGCACCAACCAGATGGTAAAGGTCAGTATCAAATATTTCTCTCTCCCACATTTGCGAACATTCACCCTTTCGTTATAATAACTTCTCAAGCTCATCCTTAAAGGTATTTACATCCTTAAATTCCCTGTATACAGATGCGAACCTCACGTAAGCAACCTGATCAAGAGCTTTAAGTCTCTCCATAACTATTTCACCTATTTCAGAGCTTGAAATCTCCTTAACACCTTTATTAAAGATGGCATTTTCTATATCTTCCACGCAAGCAGTGATATCTTCAACAGGCACAGGCCTCTTGTGACAGGATCTAAACACTCCTGACTCTATCTTTGACCTGTCATAGGTCTCCCTTGTCATATCCTTCTTGATTACAACAAGAGGTATAGTCTCCACCTTTTCATAAGTGGTAAATCTCTTGTTGCACTTATCACACTGCCTTCTTCTTCTAATAGTAGAATTATCATCTGAAGGTCTTGAATCTATCACCCTTGTATCTTCATTACCACAAAATGGACACTTCATCACTTACCTCCGAGCCAAACAGCGTCTTATTTTCTTCCCTTGATAAGAAATTCAGGTATCTTAATATCTGAATTGCCGGAATCATTAGTCACCTTTTCTGCTGCTGTTATCTTCTCAGCAGCAGGCTGTGGTCTTGAACTCTGTCTGGTTGAAGAAGGAATACTGGTTCTTCCCGCTACCCCTCTTGGCTGCAGAGGTCTCTTAGCCACATCTACAGCTCCTGTTCTCTCGTCACTTAAGCCTGTTGCAATAACAGTAACCGTAACCTGATCTTTGTTAGTATCATCATATTTTGAGCCGTAGATAATATTAACATCGCTCTCATCACCTATCATTTCCTGAAGATGATCAACTGCATCAGCGATTTCCTGCATAATGATATCACCATAGAAATTAACTATCATGTCAGTAGCTCCGGCTATACTTATATCAAGCAGAGGGCTCTCAGCAGCTATCTTAACAGCCTCAAGACATCTGTTCTCTCCGGTTCCCACTCCTATTCCTATGTGTGCGAGTCCCTTATCCTTCATGACAGTACTTACATCGGCAAAGTCAAGACTTACGTCTGCATCCTCAGCAATGAGGTCTGTGATGCCCTGCACACCCTGTCTAAGCACCTCATCAGCCTTAGCAAAAGCCTCAGGCTGAGTTGTGCGTCTATCCATAATCTCAAGAAGCTTCTCATTCTGAATCACTATCAGAGTATCTACTACTTCACTCATCTTATCTATACCGCTGTCTGCATTTCTTGATCTTCTTGGTCCTTCAAATCTAAACGGCCTTGTTACTACACCGACTGTGAGTATTCCCATATCCTTAGCAATCTCAGCAACCACAGGTGCAGCTCCGGTACCGGTGCCACCACCCATACCGCAGGTAACAAATACCATATCAGCTCCCTCAAGAGCAGCTGCAAGATCCTCTCTGCTCTCCTCAGCAGCCTTCTCGCCTACCTCAGGCTTAGCTCCTGCTCCAAGTCCCTTTGTGAGCTTCTCACCAATCTGTATGCAGGTAGGTGCTGTACAGGAAATAAGCTGCTGTTTATCAGTATTAACACTGATAAACTCAACTCCCGCAACTCCCTCACTAATCATTCTGTCAACGGCGTTATTTCCTGCACCGCCAACTCCAACAACAATTATCCTGCAAGCTCCTGATTCTCTCTCATCCTTTATCTCTAACAAGGCCTCTTCCTCCTACACTTATTACATAGTTATCTAATAATCAATATCCTATACCTATAACTCGAGAAATAAATTAAATATAATTTCCCACTTAATAATATACATTATATTCAAAATAATCAAGTTATTTTTTACAATTTTTATTATTTATCTGCTTCAAAAATCACCCTTTTATTGGTCTCAGAGAAGTCTTCCATGTGTAGAGTTCCCTTCATACCCTTAGTTTTAGGTAATATTTCAACCAGATTTGATATCTGTTCGTCAAAATGTTTTCTTCTGCCAAGCAAAATTTTCACATCTTTTTCATATAACTTTATTGACAGATTGTCTCCGAACTCAATCCTGTTTATCTCAAGTCCGTATTTCTTGATTAATTGCGTGATATTCAATGTCAATTCAAATACTTCAGCATTTTTAGCTGCGATTGGCTTGTTAAATACGGCAGTATCGTAGATTATCCCTGTAACTACCGGTATATTGTCCTTTTCTTTAGGAATGCTCCCTACCATAATACCATCCTTGTCAAAGCAGATAAATTCTCCCATAAAAGGCAGACAGCCTACCACCTCTTTTTCTGTTGTATCAATCACTATACTGTGAAGCCCCGTAAGGTCCACATCAATCTCATCCACAAATGGAATCGTTATGCTTTTATCATATTTAAGCCTCAAGTACGTGAGTATGGTGTTTCCTTTTACATAGTACTTCTTTAATTCATCCTTAAGCTTGTCATCTGTATAGTATATATTTCCCTTTACCTTTACTTCCTTAAGTCCGGAAGCCATCACAAGACCACCCGCTGCCAGTATAAGAAAGAAAATGATGATAAGAGCCACCTTTATCTTATTGCGCATATCTTCTCCTGCTGATTTTATCTTGTTCCATGGTTTATGCTTCTTTGCCTTGGTCTCACATTATTTACGTTATTATAGGCTGAAGTCTTGCCGGTAAGCAGGCTGTTCTTATATTCTATCTGGCGTGATATATTTAAGAACACTCCTATCTCAAAGAGCATAATGATAACCGCTGTTCCACCAAAGCTGATAAACGGAAGGATAACACCTGTGGAAGGAATAACATTGGTTACAACCAATATATTAAGTACCACCTGAATGGCAATCTGAGACATTATCCCCACTCCAACCAGGGCGCCGAACCTGTCTTTTGCATTCATAATCACTATGAACATCCTATAAAGTATGAGCCCAAACAGCACTATTACCGCTATCCCGCCAAATATGCCAAATTCCTCACATACTATGGTAAATATCATATCATTATATGCTTCAGGAACCCTGCCATACTTCTGCTCACTTCCGCCAAGCCCTTTGCCAAAAAGCCCTCCTGAGGCTATCGCATATAGTCCCTGAAGTATCTGCTGTCCTTTTTCGCTCGTCTCAACATTGGCTTGTATTTCCAACCTGGCACTTCTATATCCTCCAAGGAGCTTTACCACAGCCTTTATAGAAGCCGCCATTATGCCTGCAAGCACCAGATAAGGCAATGTCTTTTTAGCATTTACAAATATAACACAGCCATATATTCCTGCAACTATTATAGCCGCACTGAGGTTTTCTTTTGCAATAAAGCCTAACAAAGGCAGTACATAAACAATTGCCCAAAAGAATCCTCCCGGCGTATTTATCTTTCCCGGCTTTCTCTGGCAGATATATGCTCCAAATACAATGACTACAAACTTTGCAAATTCAGACGGCTGAAATGACAAACCGCCCACATCTATCCACCTCCTTGCGCCATTATTTATAGGTGCAAAGAAGCTTGTGTAGCCCTGAAGAGCTGTCATGGCAAAGAGCATTATCCAAGGAAGTGAAATAACAAAGGAATTTCTTCCAAGCAGTCCTCTTAAGAACCTTGGCATAGGAAGCCTTACTCTAAACTTTAGCCATCTATAGTCTGCAAATGAGAACAGAATCATAAAAATGAAGCCAATCCCGATAGTAATTAACTGTCTTTTTAAGAAATAAGTTGATTCAAGATTCTTGCTTTTTGCTATGTATGCACTTGCGCTATAGATGATAATAAGGCCTATGGAGCAGGCAAAAAGAATCAGGAAGGTAAGGTTAAAATCATAATATCTTATACCAATTCTTTTTTTCTTAGTATCTGCTGCCGCAGTCTTCTTACCTTTCGCCACTTTTCCCATAGCATCACCAACCATTTCTATTATCTACTATAATGCAATAAAACCTATAAAACAACAGAGTATAGTTACTACGGTAAACATCGCAACCACCCTTGTCTCTTCAAAGCCTGAAAGCTCAAAATGATGATGTATAGGTGACATCTTAAATATTCTCTTACCGTGAGTAATCTTAAAATAGCTAACCTGAATCATAACCGAAAGTATCTCAGCAAGATATATAAAGGCCACTATTATAATGAATAAAGGGACTTTTAGCATAAATGCCTCTGCAGCCACAAAGCCTCCAAGAGCCAAAGAGCCGGTATCTCCCATAAATACCTTAGCAGGGTATGTATTAAAGATTAAGAAGCCAAGCAGGGTTCCTATCATTATCATAGCTGTAAGGTAAACAGGTGATTCAATCCTTAATGAGAATATTGCAAAAAACATTGCTATAACAACAGTTACCGAGGTTGCAAGTCCATCCAGTCCGTCAGTAAAGTTGGCACCGTTTACAGTACCTAATACTGCGATAAATACAAAAGGAACAAATAGTATACCAAGGTTCCAAACCACCTGTCCTCCTGTAAAAGGTATAATAATCTGTGTAAGTTCAGGATAATCATTCATAATCACATAGGCAAAATATCCTGTGAGCACTATCTGAAGTCCAAGCTTCTGCCAAGCCCTTAGTCCTAAGGAGCGTTTTTTGGCAAGCTTAATAAAGTCATCCAAAAATCCTATAAACCCAAATCCGACTGTAAGTAAAATAACAGGAAAAATCTGAGATTCATTTAACATATATGCAAGCGATGAAACTGTAAATGCAGCAAGCATAACTATTCCACCCATTGTAGGAGTCCCTGCCTTCTTCAAATGGCTTTCAGGGCCTTCCCCCCTTATGAACTGACCGAACTTCATCCTATGAAGTATAGGAATGAATATAGGGCATAGAAGCACTGTAAGCGCAAATGAAATAAATGCAGGTAAAAATATCTCAATTGAAAACATAATGTCTACTCCTTAGTTTTTTCAGGATATATTCCAAGTACCTTAAATACATTTTCAGCAACCTTCTTAGCAAGTGCGGATGCAATGCCGTTAGCAGTCTGATCCTTAACCTTAGGCTGGTCTACAACGACATAGACCACAACCTGAGGATTATCATAAGGGGCACAGCCAATAAAAGAAATCACGTAGTTGGTATCTGATCTTACAAGCTTTCCATTGATATTGTCAAGCTTTTGGGCAGTACCCGTTTTACCAACCATCTTGTACCCTTCAGACTTTGCCCTCCAGCCTGAACCCTGTTCTACCGTCTCATAAAGTGCCTTCTGTATGAACTCTGATGTATCCTTTGTTACAGTCTTTTTCATAACTACAGGCTCTTTTTTCTCTACCACCACTCCGTTGTCATCCACTAGTTCCTTAACAAGATGTGGTTTGTAATAAGTCCCGCCATTTATAAGGGACGAGAAGCCTGCAGCCATCTGAATCATGGTAACAGACACACTCTGTCCAAAGCTGCTGGTAGCAAGCTCTACAGGATTAAGCTGTGCTTCATTGTATACCAGGCCCGTTGTCTCTCCCGGGAAATCTATACCTGTTCTGCTTCCTATACCAAATATGTCCTGATACCTGGCAAAATCCTTCCTACCAAGCTTCCTTACTATCTGCATCATTGTAACATTGCAGGACTGTTCAATGCTCTGAGACAATGTAATCATACCATGTCCGTCTCTTTTTGCACAGCGGATTTTTCTATCCATTACTATCTCATAGCCCTTACAGTAGAACTGCTGCTTCTTCTTTACTACATTTTCTTCAAGACAGGCCGCCACCGTAAAAGGCTTAAAGGTAGAACCGGGCTCATATATGTCACTGGTACAGTAATTTTTCCATATATTGCTTAGCTCTTCAAGCTTTTTATCATCGCTCATAGCATCAATTTCTTTTTGACTGAAATACCCTGTAAGGTCTCTGGGATTATTGAGGTCATAGCCTTTGTTTGATGCCATTACGTAGATTTCACCGTTATTTGGATTCATCAAGATTATACCTACGTTTTCAGCTCCCTCAGTCTTTTGATAATCAGCAATTATATCTTCGGTCATCTTTTGTGCATCGGAGTCTATCGTAGTGACTACATTTAAGCCATTCTTGGCTTCAACTTCAGTTTCTTCCAGTTCCATATTGGAGTTGAAGTAACCGTATCTTACGCCGTTTTTGCCATTTAGCTTAGAATTATAATATCCCTCAAGTCCCCATTCTGCCATATCTCCTGAGTATGTAAATCCTATCACATCACTGGCTACCGTCTTTAGAGGATAAGTCCTTTTATAGTAGCTCTCAAAGTTGTAGCCTACAACAATGTCGTTTGCCGTATCCGCTTTTTCGTTTTTTGTATTTCTCTTGTTATACTCATTTACCGCCGCTATAAATTTTTCCTTTTCATCATAGCTTACTTCTTTTTTTATAACCTGATACATAGACTCAGGATTGTTATCAATTATCTTGTTTAGTTCATCCTGAGATACGCCGAAATATTCACTTGCAAACTTAACTGTAGGTGCCCTGTAGTCATCTTCTTTTGAAAGTATGATTTTAGGCTCTAAAACAAAATTATACACCAAGACAGACTTGGCAAAAGCGACCCCACGTCTGTCAGATATATCTCCTCTTTTGGCTATAATCGGGTTGCTGCTGTATGTCTGCTGGGCAAGGTATTTTTTCTTATAGCCCTCTCCCTTTCCCTGTGCAACATAAATAACTGCAAGAGAAGCACCTATTAGTCCCAACGCAAAAAAAGCGGACGTTAACACTATCTTACCCTTAACTGTCATCCCGCTTTTTTTACGGACATTCTTTCTGCCTGTAGTTCTTCTTCTTCCATTATTAGCTCTTGTTGCCATTATAACTCCTATCCGGCATTTACTACTCTTAAAATTCTCTCAATCAGGCTAAGTGCCTCATTGCCCTTCAAATCGCCATACTGCCTTACATATCCGTTAGTTACGCTCTTGTACGTAATAATCTGGTTTTCATAAGGATATACCATACCATATTTCTCTATCGCTGTCTTTCTTATCTTCTCCAAATCAATGTTGCTGTAGAGAGTATTCTCGGTATTGTCATTGGCTATCTTTAGGCTGTCCGCCTCTCTTGATATCGCTCTGGTTGAGAGCTCAGTCTGCTTTATGTCATTATATACTCTAATGTATCCTACACAGACAACAACAAGCAAGGCAGCCACTATCATCATGCCTGCAAAGCCTAAAAAGTCTATAGAAGGTGCATACCTCATTTTAGCATATCTTTGTGGCTTTTGTTTAGGCTGTTTTTCTACCTGTGGCTGCTCCTTAGGCAGATATCTTCTTTTAGGAAGCGCACTGCTCCTTACATTTAATGCCATAGAACCACTTGTTAGATTCCTGTTTCTTCTTACTTTTCTTTTTTCACTCATTAGATTCCCTCTTTCTTGCAAAGATTCTAAGTTTCGAACTCTTCGCTCTCGAATTCCATTTCATCTCTTCTTCAGAAGGCACTATCGGCTTTCTTGAAGCAACAAATCCTTTTGACTTTTTACCACAAACGCAAACCGGAAAATCAGGCGGGCAGGTACAAGGTGATTCTGCCCGTCTAAAAGCTGATTTTACTATCCTGTCCTCAAGTGAGTGGAAGGTAATTATAGCAATCCTTCCATTGTCTGATAGTATATCAATCATGCCTTCAATTGAATCTTCCAGTACTCCAAGCTCCCTGTTTAGCTCGATTCTGATAGCCTGAAAAGTCCGCTTTGCAGGATGTCCTCCGGTAGCCCTATATTTCATTGGTATAGCTGATTTAATAATATCAGCCAGCTCTCCTGTTGTTTCTATCGGTTTTCCTTCCCTAAAAGCTGCTATTTTAGAGGCTATCTTAGATGCAAACTTATCTTCGCCATATTCTTTTATAATACGGGTAAGTTCTTCCTTGCTATAGTAGTTTACTATATCCCTGGCTGTCTTTTCCTGTCTAGTGTCCATCCTCATATCAAGGGGAGCATCTTCCATATATGAAAAGCCTCTCTCCGCGTTGTCTAACTGGTATGAGGATACTCCAAGGTCAAGCAAAATACCGTCAACCTCACTTATCCCAAGTCCATTCAGAATGTTTATCGTCTGTGCATAATTGCTTCTTACAATGGTTACCCTGTCCTTAAACTCTGCAAGCCTTTCTCCCGCTGCCTTTATGGCCGCTTCATCCTGGTCTATGCCTATAAGCCTTCCACCAGCTGTCAGACGCTTTGCTATCTCATAGGAATGACCGCCGCCGCCAAGAGTTCCATCCACGTATACACCATTAGGCTTTATGTCAAGGCCATGAATAACCTCATCTAACATTATAGGAATATGCTTAAATTCAAATTCATCTTCCATAAACATATGCCTCCTTTTAATTTCTATGCCCAGGTTATACGGTGTATATGTGGAAAATACCTCATAGCCTGTGATACAGGATTGCTACAGCTGCGCTTTTGGAGCTTGCAACTGGTTTTTATGCTTTTGGCACTTGTATCACTACATAAAGTTTAGGTTAAATTCCGCCAGCTGCTCTGCTATATCATTGATATCGCCAAGTTCTGAAGTGTTCTTGTCCCAAAGTGCTTTATCCCATAATTCAATTTTACCCATCATACCGACTATCATAACATTTTTACTGATGCCTGTTCTCTCCCTAAGATTGGCAGGCAAAAGAGTCCTACCCTGTTTGTCTATCTCACTTTCAACGGCAGCAGAGAGGAAGTATCTCTGTAATTCCCTGCTCTTATGCCCCCCGGGAAGTGCAGCAAGCTGCTCAACAAAGCTTTCCCATTTATTCATGGGATACATATATAGGCATCCGTCAAGACCAAAAGTGATGATGAATTTTTCGCCCAGTTCTTCTCTGAACTTGGAAGGAACTATGATTCTGCCCTTATTATCTACTGTATGCTCGTACGAACCCGTAAACATAAGAACACCTCCTCCCTTTCACACCACTTCATGATATTTATCGCCACTTTGCTCCACTTTTGTTACATTTTATAATAAATTTTATTTTTTTGCAACGATACACATGTTCTGTTATTCTCTTTTTAAAATACAAAAAAAGCCCCCAATTCCCCATTTTATGGGATTTTGAAGGGCTTTTAGCCTTAAAAACATTCTAAAATTTTTTTATTTTTTCTTTAATGTTACTCTCTTATAGATAATTAAACCCAAACTTGTAACAAACAATGCAAAGGCAAGTACCTGAGATACAGCTATGCCTGTGTCTCCAAGAGTCAGCTGGTCTGTCCTTAAGCCTTCTATAAAAGCTCTGCCCAGGCCATATCCTCCCATATACATAAGAAAAAGCTCACCGTCAAACTTCTTATGTTTGGTATAAAGCAGTATACATATAAGAAGAATCAGATTCCATACTGACTCATATAAAAATGTCGGATGAACCTGAATGAAGCCAACATAGTTGCCTTCTTCTGCCATCTCTAACATCTTTTTGGTAATAGCATTCTGGTTCACATCATAAGTCGAGAGCCTCATTGCAAAGAGGTTGTTCGTATAGTCTCCAAAGGCCTCCCTATTAAAGAAGTTACCCCACCGCCCTATAATCTGACCTGTAAGCAGACCCACGCAGGCAGTATCAGCAAGCAGGGTAAACTTCATCTTTTTTATCTTCGTATAGACTATGGCAGTAATTATACCTCCTATGACACCACCATAGATGGCAAGTCCGCCCGCTCTTAGGTTAAACACCTGTATGATGTCATCCTTATAATCGTCCCAGGAAAAGACTACATAGTATATCCTTGCACCTATTATGGAAACTACGACAGCATACATTGCAAAGTCAAGATATACTTCCTTGTCCTGTCCTGTTCTTGCAGCCTGAAAACTTGCCACAATATAACCCATGGCTATGCCAAGACCGATTATTATTCCGTAAAAAGCTATGTCAAATCTTCCGAATACGGATATGCTCTTGGGAAGATTCTCTATTACTATACCTAGATTTGGAAATGAAATTGTATCTAAAGCAAACATAGTTAATCTCCTTATACATTAAAGCGGAAAAGAACTATGTCACCATCATTCATAACATATTCCTTGCCTTCACTTCTAACAAGTCCCTTTTCTTTGGCTGCGGCCATGCTTCCACAGGCTATAAGATTGTCGTAGCTTACTACCTCTGCTCTGATAAAGCCTCTCTCAAAGTCGGTATGAATCTTGCCTGCTGCCTGCGGAGCCTTGGTACCTGCTTTTATAGTCCAAGCCTTTGTCTCCATCTCGCCGGCAGTTATATAGCTTATAAGTCCTAAGAGCTTGTAGCTGGCTTTTATTAGTTTCTCAAGTCCCGATTCTGAGAGTCCCAAGTCCTCTAAGAAGCTTTTCTTGTCATCATCATCCAGCTCAGAGATTTCCTGCTCTATCTGTGCACATACCACGAACACTTCCGAGCCTTCCTTCTCTGCTATATCCCTTACTTCTTTAACGTACTTATTATTGGCTCCGTCATCTGCAAGGTCATCATCTTTTACATTTGCAGCGTAGATAACAGGCTTAGCAGTAAGAAGGTTGTACTCCTCAAAGAACTTCTCTTCATCATCATCTTCTCTGACAAATGCCTTTGCCAGGTTGCCCGCTTCAAGGAAGGCCATAAGCCTTACTATCATATCAAGCTCTTTTTTGTACATCTTATCGGCACTAACCGACTTTGCTACCCTGCTTTTCCTTCGTTCAAGCACTTCGATATCTGCAAATATAAGCTCAAGATTGATAGTCTCTATGTCTCTTGTAGGCGAAATAGAGCCTTCTACGTGAACAATATTGGCATCTTCAAAGCATCTAACCACGTGAACTATGGCATCTACCTCTCTTATATTGGCAAGGAACTGATTGCCAAGTCCTTCACCCTTTGATGCTCCTTTTACAAGTCCTGCTATGTCTACAAACTCTATAGCGGCTGGTACAATCCTGCCTGAGTTATGCATCTTGCCAAGTACATTCAGTCTTTCATCAGGCACGGCAACCACACCAACATTGGGATCTATAGTACAGAAAGGATAGTTGGCTGACTCAGCCCCTGCCTTGGTTAATGAGTTAAATAAGGTACTCTTTCCTACGTTCGGAAGTCCCACAATTCCCAGTTTCATATATGTTGTATCTCCTTACATTCTTTACTCTTCGTATGCACCAGGCATTATTACAGCGGCAATGATGTAGCCTAGGATTCCACTGCCACCAGCCAGGCAAAACAATACCCAAAGCAGCCTTACTACATTGGGATCTATATCAAAATACTCAGCAATTCCTGCACATACGCCAAGCAACATTCTATTGTTGCTTTTAGTTAATCTCTTCATGATATATCGCCTCTTTTCTAAATTAGTACTACAATTGTAACATAACGGCTCAAATTTTTCAATTACTACTAAAGCGCCATTATTCCCAAGCTTTCCATACATCCGGCTGGTATCCAAGAGTAGAGAGCTTTCCGTTTCTTACCACAGGAGTTTTTATTACCTGTTGGTTTTCAAGTATTGTGTTAAGCTTGTCATCATCCGTAGCATATTCTATCCTTGCAAGTGCATCCTTATCTTTTGCCTCAGGGTTTAGCATAGAGTCAAAGCCGCCGTTCTTCTCAGCTACAGAGGTGAATTCTCCTTTGCTCATGCCCTTTTCTTTCATATCCACAAACTGATATTTTATTCCTCTTTCCTTAAAGTATCTCTCTGCCTTTTTAGTATCGTTGCATTTTTTAGTTCCAAAAATCTGTATATTCATAGTCCTTCTCCTTATCACAGTTTCAAGTTTATCCTAACAAAGTATGAGGAAATTTACAAGTTTAGATATAAATATTTTATAAATACTACAGGTGTTGAAATCTTGTATTAATCGATAATAGCGCTTATAATTACATTAGTTGGTATCAAAAGAATTGTATACCTGTATCATTATATGATATAGGTGTTAAGAGTATTTGACACCTGTATCATTATTTAATATGCATAAAACCACAGAAAGGAACATATGAGAAATATAGATTTGCACGTACATTCTAATTATTCCGATGGTTCAGAAACCACTGAGGAGCTGGTAAAACTGGCTACGAAAGCAAACCTTGCCGCCTTTGCGCTTACTGACCACGATACAACTGACGGCTACAAGTCCTTATCAGAGGCTGCAAGCAGGTATAATGCAGGGCTTCCAAAGGATGAACAGCTGGAGGTGCTTCCCGGAGTTGAAATCTCCGCCGCCTACAAGAATGGAGATATCCATATCTTAGGTCTTTTGGTTGAGCCTGACAATGATGAGTTCAATGCCTTACTTAAAGTAGCTGAAAAGGAGAGAATAGCAAGAAATATAAAAATGGTTGAAAACCTGAAGAATGCAGGGCTGCCTATATCCTATGAAGAAATAGTTGCGGCCTCGCCTGATTCAATAATAACCAGAGCTCATTTTGGAAAATACCTGGTAGAAAAAGGAATAGTAAAGGATTATCCATCTGCCTTCGAGCTATATCTGGGAGATAATACGCCTTACTACGTAGCAAGAAAGTTTACCACACCAAAAGACGCTATAGAGGGCATAATAAAGGCCGGCGGCGTACCTGTCCTTGCCCATCCTATCATCTATAGGCTCCCTATTCCTGAGCTTGAGGCTCTTGTAGATACGCTTAAGGGCTATGGCCTAAGAGGAATTGAGACTATATATTCAAGCCACAGCAAGCAGGATGAGGACTATGTGAGAGGCCTTGCCAAGAGAAAAGGTCTCTTAATCACAGGTGGTTCTGACTTTCACGGAAAACCAAAGCCTGCTATTAGCATTGGCGTTGGAAGGGGAAACCTTAGAATCCCTTATTCAATACTTGACAACTTAAGAGAGGAACAAAAGAAGCTTTCTGTACTAAGATAATACTTATTCAGACAAAGAAAACAAATGCATCAGACGGACTATTGCTTACTTTTACGGATTTATTATTTTTAGTACCTGAATAATCTTTAAGTGGCTGCCACACTATAACATCCGGTATAACAAGCTGTTTACATATTTAAGCAAGCTAATCTACGCGGTTTTGTCCCTATGTGGCAGCCACTTTTATTGTCTGAACATACATCAATTTACTATCTTAATCCTAGTTCACGCCTTTAAGGCATTTTCATAGGCACAAAGCACATGACTTGCAAGAACGGAAGTCGTAACTGCCCCTACTCCCCCAGGTACAGGGGTGCAGGCGTAGGCTATACCTTCTATACTGCCTGTATCAACATCTCCACAGAGTTTTCCCTCTTCATCAAGGTTAATGCCTACATCTATGACTACAGCACCGTTTGCTACATATTCCTTATTTATAAATCTTGCCTTACCACAAGAAGCAACAAGAATTTCAGCATTTTTACACGCTTCTTTTACATCCTTTGTACGGCTGTGGCAGACGGTTACAGTCGCATCAAGTCCTATAAAAAGAAGGGCAAGAGGTCTTCCTACCACATTGCTTCTACCTACTATAGTTACCTTTTTGCCACTTATCTCTACCCCCGCATATTTAAGGATTTCAATAACTCCTGCCGCTGTACAAGGTGCAAAGCCGTTCTTGTCTCCTATCATTATCTTGCCAAGGCTTGAGGGGCTAATTGCATCTACATCCTTTGCCTGATTGATAGTACGGATAAGCCTGTCCTCATCAAGATGCTTAGGAAGAGGCCTTAATACCAGGATTCCATCTACCCCATCATCTTTGTTGATTTCATCAAACTTCTCAAAAAAGGTTTCTATAGAAACATTTTCTTCAAACCACAGTTCTTCGTGGGCTATACCCACCATATCCATCCGCTTTATAGCACCTCTTTGGTATGATAGATCATCAGGCCTATCGCCTACTCTTACAATAACAAGCTTAGGCACCCTCTTTCCCTGTTTGATAAGTTCATCCACTCTATCCTTCACTCTCTTACTTATATGTCCCGCAACTTCCTTACCGCTTATAATATTCAAGTCATTTCCCTTTCTCTAAAAAGTCCCACAGTGAAACCACAAATCTCACTGTGGGACAAATATAGTTAATTAAAAATCTGATGAATAATTAGGTGCTTCCTTTGTGATATGGATATCGTGTGGGTGGCTTTCTTTAAGGGATGCAGCAGATATCTTCACAAATTTTCCTGTATCCTGAAGCTTCTTTATATTGTCTGCTCCACAGTAGCCCATACCTGAGCGGATACCGCCTACAAGCTGGAAGATGGTATCTTCTACAAGTCCCTTATAAGCTACTCTTCCTTCTACGCCTTCAGGAACCAGCTTCTTGGCATCTGTCTGGAAATATCTGTCCTTGCTTCCATTTTCCATAGCCGCAATAGAGCCCATTCCACGATATACCTTGTATTTTCTACCCTGATAAAGCTCAAACTCGCCAGGACTCTCATCACAGCCTGCAAAGATTGACCCCATCATACATACGTCTCCACCTGCTGCAAGAGCCTTTACCATATCTCCTGAATACTGGATACCGCCGTCTGCTATTACAGGTATGCCATGCTTTTTGGCTACTTCATATACATTCATTATAGCGGTAATCTGAGGTACACCTATACCTGCAACCACTCTTGTTGTACATATTGAGCCAGGTCCTATACCAACCTTTAGAGAATCTGCTCCTGCTTCAATTAAGTCCCTCGCAGCTTCACCTGTAGCAATGTTTCCTGCTATAATGTCAAGCTCAGGAAAAGCATCCTTAACCATCTTCACGCATCTGATAACATTGGCAGAATGTCCGTGTGCTGAGTCAATAACTATGGCGTCTACCTTAGCATTAACTAAGGCTTCAACTCTCTCTAAGATATTAGCTGTAACACCTACTCCGGCAGCGCATACAAGTCTGTCCTTGGTATCCTTTGCAGAATCAGGATACTTAATCTGTTTTTCTATATCCTTAATTGTAATAAGTCCTGTGAGATTGCCCTCAGCATCCACGATAGGAAGTTTCTCTTTTCTTGCAGACGCAAGAATCTTCTTGGCCTCTTCTAGTGTAATGCCCTCTCTTGCAGTAACAAGTCCTTCACTGGTCATTGATTCTTTTATTTTCTTAGAAAAATCTGTCTCAAACTTCAGATCTCTGTTGGTAATTATACCAACAAGCTTTCTTCCCTCAGTAATTGGCACTCCGGAAATTCTGTATTTAGCCATAACCTCATTGGCATCAGCCAAAGTATGCTCCGGTGACAGAAAAAACGGATCCGTTATGACTCCATTCTCAGATCTCTTAACCTTATCTACTTCCTCTGCCTGACGCTCTATGGTCATATTCTTATGAATAACTCCGATACCTCCCTGTCTTGCCATAGCTATAGCCATTCTGCTTTCGGTAACTGTATCCATTCCTGCACTCATCATAGGGATCTTGAGTTTTATCCTCTTTGTAAGCATGGTTTCAAGGTTAACCTGATTAGGTATAACCTCTGAATAGGAAGGCACTAAGAGCACATCATCAAAAGTAATTCCGTCGCCAATTATCTGTCCCATTTTTTCCTCACTTTCTTTAATCAGTTAGACTGCTGTAATAGTAACTTTTAATACGTTTTTATACTTCTACAAAAAGTATTTCCACACAGTATAATATCAGAAAAAAATACTGTCAAGAAGGAATAAAAATTATTTTTAAAAACTAAAGTGATTAATTATTCTGGGTTAATGATAAGACCTTATTCTTAAGCTCTGCTTCTATTCTTGCCATCTCTACCTCAGCCGCAGCCCTCTTTTCCCTACCTTCCTTCTGAATCTGCATAACTTCATCAAAGGTATTGATAAGGGTTTCATTGGTCTTTGTAAGTGTTTCGATATCTACAATTCCTCTCTCTGATTCCTTAGCAACATCTACAGAAGCCTGATGAAGCATCTCAGCATTCTTTGTGAGGAGCTGATTGGTCATATCATTTACTTCCCTTTCAGCCTTTGCAGCCTGTCCCGCATGCTCTATGCCAAGTGCAAGCGCCATCTGTGTCTTCCATAGAGGTATGGTATTTACAAGAGTTGACTGTATCTTTTCACTCATTACTATGTCATTTTCCTGAACCAGTCTTATCTGTGGAGCCGTCTGCATGGCTACAGTTCTTGTAAGTTCAAGGTCATAGAGCTTTTTCTCAAATCTGGTACACTGAGCGTCAAGGTCTCTAACCGCCTGAGCATCCTCTGGTTTACCGCTTGCAGCCGCCTTTTCCTGTAACGCCTTAAGCTCAGTATTTCTAACCTCATAAAGTCTCTTCTTACCTGCAATTATGTACATGGTAAGCTCTTTAAAATGTGTGAGATTTAACTCATACATCTGGTCAAGCATAGCGGTATCCTTCATAAGAGTAACCTGATGGCTCTCAAGAGCATCGGTAATCTTACCAATATTTACTTCTGCCTTGTCATACTTTGTCTTTAAGACCTGAAGCTTGTTGGTCTGTTTCTTGAAGAAACCGAATATTCCCTTTTCATCATCTTCATTAAAGTTCTTAAGCTCAATAACAACATCCGAAAGAAGCTTTCCTACCTCTCCCATATCCTTGGTTTTAACGTTACCAATAGCTTTTTCTGAAAAATCAGCCATCTTCTTCTGGGCACCCGAACCATACTGTAGTACTACATTTGAGTCCTTGATATTAATCTGTTTTGCAAAATCCTCAACCTGCTTCTTCTCAGCATCTGACAATATATTTTCATCTACACCTGTCGGATTGTTGGCATTGTCTACAACCAACTGATTCTCAGCCTTTGCAGGTTCAAGAGTAAGGCTTGGTGCAGGAGCGGCTTCCTGCTCCAGTGTAAGTGTCGGTGCTGCCACATTTTTAGCATCGGCAGCAAGCTCAGGCATTACATTTTCATTTTCGTTCATAATCTTCTCCTTAATCTGTAATATTATCTATATTTCACTATGGTACTACAAATTATACTCAATCTAGAGCTTTAATTCTATTCCTTTTTCAACCTCATTTTCGTAAGCCTTAGGCACCGTCTGGCTTTCCAGCTTGACCTCATTTGCCTCAGCCTTTGTCCGTGAAAAGCCATCTGAAGCAGTAGTATTTGCTGTATTAGTAAAATCGTTGCCCTTAAGCCCTTCTCTCTTTAGCATGGCATTAAGCACAGACACATCACTTGATATATCCCAGGCAGTATCCTTATAGAGGTCATCAAGAAGCTTGCTGAATGCATCGTTTAAGCTGTCGAGTACATTTTCAATCTCTTTTTTGGATTTATCGATATTTTCCACCTTTACAGGCTGTTCATCCATTTCAGCATAGGCTGTGAGCAGCTTTATTGTCATAGGAAGATAATACTTCATAAGCTGTTTTATATCATCTACACTGCTTGGATGCTCCTCAACCCTGCTTAGTATCCTGCCTGTAATATCTTCTATCTTAAATATCTTATTTGATACTTCCACTCCCGGGATTCTGTCATTTAAGTGGCTTATCTGGGCGAGATACTTCTTGCCCTGTTCAAGAGTTTCCTTTACCTCTGCACTAATATTTTGCTCATTTGCAGGCTTATTGGCACTTAATTCCCTGTCTATTTTAAGTCTCTCTTCATAGTCAAGCTGAGTTTTCTGGTATAGGGCATAGGTTTCATTGGTAGATATGAAGGTAGTTTCACTCTTATCTATATGACCTTCCTTAAACCATCTGTTTCTAATCATCTTCCTAAGGCGCTTCAATGTCTTATCCTTTGATTCGCCCGTTTCCTGCATAAGGTCCTCTATCTTGGCATAGGATTTGTTGTCAGATAGATTAAGTATCTTTTGATAATTCTTAAATACCAGGCGGTCTTTAAGGGTATTTACACCTGTCATAAGCCATAACCAGGACAGGCCTAACAATCCCGCACACACCGCTGTTCCCATAGGTGTGCCATCAAATGCTGCTCCTAGGGTTGCTATTGCTGTTCCAAAGGTTGCAATACCTCCAAATATAGCGTTTGCCATACCTTTACCAAAGAGCTGATTGTCCGATACGTATAGCTTTGCATTGGAAGGAACTATAGCGTTTTTATTTGTAGGACGGCTGATTCTGTCCTGATAATTCTTATCCACCTCAACGGTATTGCCACCCAGGTTTACCTTTACCGTCTTATTCCTTGCTTCTCTTAGTCCTCTGCTTAAGGCATCTTCAAATGTATGTGAAGCATCCCTTATAATATTGTTAATATCTCTTCCGAGTGAATTATAGTTACCTGAATCAATGGCTTTTTGAATAACATCATTGATTCCGCCTCCAAATTCATCCCATTTATTGCTGCTCATAATCTTCTCCTAATAATATAATCTACAAACTTACCTCAAATTATCCGTGAAACGCCTTGTAAAAGAGTCATATAGTATGAATAATCCGGGTTATTCGTATTATTATTCTAAATGCTCTTCTCATCTGGAAATTTGTATATGATTAATCTCTCATATCATTATAAATATTTTTTACCTTTACTTCAAGGGCTTTTTATGCTATTCTTCATGTTGCGATGTATCCCTATGGGCTAAGCCTAAATTAGAGGGAATATCAGCAGGAGGAAAAATGAATAGATTAAGCACTAAAACCGCACAATTGGTCGGTATGGGTATACTTACTGCCCTTGTTATAGTTTTGCAAACCTTTGCAAGCGGATTTAAAATTGGAACCTTTTCACCACCACTATCTCTAATCCCAATTATTATGGGTGCGGTGCTCTTTGGTGAACTAGCGGGTGCAATACTTGGACTTGTATTCGGAGTTGTAGTATTATTTGCAGTTATCTCCGGTGCTGAGCCTTTCAGTACTCTTATGCTGCAGTACAACCCGGCTTTTACTGTAGTTATCTGTATATTCAAAGGCTTATTGGCAGGATATGTTTCCGGAATTGTATACAAACTGCTAAAGGGTGTAAACAACGTATTTGCTACGATAGCTGCCTCTGCGACTGCACCTGTTGTAAATACAGGTATATTCTCTGTGGGAATGCTTACCGTGTTTTACCCTCTTCTTGCACAGACTGCAAGTACGGCAGGGGCTGAAAATGTTATATTGTTTTACTTCACTATATTTATAGGAGTTGGCTTCATTTTTAATCTGGCATTTATTGCCATACTGGTACCCGGACTTCTTAGAATAATAAAGATAGTTAGAAAATAAAAAATAAGGCTGTTGCAATCAAGTAAACTGCAATAGCCTTTGTTTTATGCCTACTAACAAATGTCCTACAGGACACTGCAAATTTTATTTTTTCTCGCCACTTTCTGTGTTAGACTGACCTGGTTTCTCTACCTCAACAATAGCTGTCTTCTTCATAGGGATACGGCAGTTCTTGTTGCTTCCAAACTCTACTACAACTATTTCCTCCATGATATCAATGATAACACCGTAGAACCCTCCTGTAGTCAGCACTGAATCTCCAAGCTCGAGGCTGGACATAAGCTCCTGCATCCTCTGCCTTTCCTTCTTCTGTGGCTTGATGCTCATAAAGTACATCATACCACCTACTACCACTACCCAGATAACAATCATAGGAAGCATCGATGCCAATGACTCTCCTCCTGTTGCCGCTCCTGCTGATAAAACTCCAACCATTTTTTCTTCCTCCTAAAATTTATTAAATATTTTACTACATTATAGTGTGTGTGTCAAAAAAATATCAACACTCAGCCTTGTTACTCTCCGGCATTAAATCCTTCAAGCTTGGCCTTTTTATATGCCTGAAATTCGCCTTTTTCTATCGTGGCCCTTATTTCTTCCATCATATTGTTATAGAAGTAAAGATTGTGCATAACCAAAAATCTCATTCCTAGCATTTCGCCAGCTTTAAGCAGATGCCTTATATAAGCTCTTGTATATCTTCTACATACCGGGCAGTCACAGGTACTGTCAAGAGGCCTCTCGTCAAGCTCATACTTTGCATTATTAAGATTCATCTTGCCGTGGTTGGTGTAAGCATGTCCATGTCTGCCATTTCTTGATGGATATACACAGTCAAAGAAGTCCACTCCACGCTCAACACTCTCAAGGATGTTCTCTGGTGTGCCAACACCCATAAGGTAAGTAGGCTTATTTTCAGGGAGATAAGGAACTACAGTCTCAAGAGTCTTATACATCTCCTCGTGAGTCTCTCCTACAGCAAGTCCACCGATGGCATAACCCGCCAAATCCATAGCTGTAATTCTCTTGGCATTTTCTATCCTTATGTCACTGTAGACACCACCCTGATTGATACCAAAGAGCAATTGCTCCTTGTTGATTGTATCAGGCAGACTGTTGAGTCTGTTTAGCTCATTTTTACATCTAAGGAGCCATCTCTCAGTCCTAGCCACTGACTCTAACATGTATTTTCTCTCGCAGGGAAGTCCCGGACATTCGTCAAAGGCCATTGCTATGGTAGATGCGATATTGGACTGAATCTGCATACTTTCCTCAGGTCCCATAAATATCTTTCTGCCATCTATATGGGAGCTAAACTTCACTCCCTCTTCCTTTATCTTACGCAGTTTAGCCAGTGAAAACACCTGAAATCCACCCGAATCAGTTACAACAGGCTTATCCCACACCATAAACTTATGGATGCCTCCAAGCTTCTTTATTACCTCATCACCGGGTCTTAGATGCAGGTGATAGGTGTTAGATAGTTCAACCTGAGTTTTAAGGTTCTCTAAGTCTTCAGTAGATACGGCTCCCTTGATAGCCGCTGCAGTGCCCACATTCATAAAAACAGGAGTCTGTATCACTCCGTGTACAGTGGTAAACTCCCCTCTCTTGGCTGAACCATCTTTACATAAAAGACGATACATAATATTTCCTTTCAAACTGTTCTCTAAAACATACAGACTTTATTATAATATGCGCTCAGAGTTATTTCAATAGAAAATTATAACATCTTATAAGTTTTATATATAACTGCTCATCAAAAACAACTGGATTTTATAAGTAAATTTGCTTATACTAATAAATATGTTCAATGCTATGGGCATATCCGAAATGACCCCATGGTAAAGTGACGTATTGTCCATTTTTGTTATAAATATTTACACCTAAAAGGAGAAACTATGAGTGAATTAAAACAGGGAACAAAATGCGTGCAGGCTGGCTATACACCTAAGAATGGTGAGCCAAGGCAGGTGCCTATAATACAGTCAACCACTTTTAAGTATGATTCCTGCGAGGCTATGGGAAAGCTATTTAACCTTGAAGCAAGCGGATATTTTTACAGCAGGCTTCAGAATCCTACCAACGACCACGCCGCTTCTAAGATAGCTGAACTTGAGGGAGGTGTAGCGGCCATGCTTACTTCATCCGGTCAGGCTGCCAACTTCTTTGCTATCTTTAATATCTGTGAGGCAGGCGGGCACCTCGTCTGCTCATCATCTATATATGGCGGCACCTATAACCTTATAGGAGTTACCCTTCCAAAGATGGGAATAGAAGTTAGCTTCGTATCTCCTGATGCAACTGAGGAAGAGCTTAATGCTGCATTTAAGCCAAATACCAAATTAGTATTTGGAGAAACTCTTGCAAACCCAGCACTATCAGTGCTTGACATAGAGAAATTTGCTAAAGTTGCCCATAGCCACGGTGTACCACTCATCGTAGACAATACCTTCCCTACACCTATCAACTGTCAGCCAATCAAGTGGGGAGCAGACATAGTTACTCATTCTACCACAAAGTACATGGACGGACATGGAAGCGGCGTAGGTGGAGCCATAGTAGATGCCGGAAACTTTGATTGGATGGCTCATGCTGACAAATTCCCAGGACTTTGCACCCCTGATGAGTCTTACCATGGCATAGTTTATGCCACACAGTTTGGTAAAGGCGGTGCATATATAACTAAGGCAACTGTACAGCTTATGAGGGACCTGGGCTCTATCCAGTCACCTCAGAACTCCTTCTTAGTTAACCTTGGACTCGAGTCTCTACATGTCCGTATGAGGGAGCACTCTAAAAACGGTCTGGCTGTTGCAGAATTTCTAGCAAAGCATGAGAAGGTACAAAAAGTAAACTATCCGGGACTAAAGACTGATACATACCACTCTTTGGCTGAAAAATATATGCCTAACGGCTGCTCAGGTGTAGTTTCATTTGAGATTAAAGGCGGTAGAGAAGCTGCTGAAAAGTTTATGACAAGTCTTAAGCTTATTGCGATAGAGACACATGTTGCTGATGCAAAGAGCTGCTGCCTCTGCCCATCAATAACCACACATCGTCAGCTATCTGACGAACAGCTTGTAGAGGCAGGCGTATCTGCAGGACTTGTTAGAGTATCCTTAGGTATAGAGGATGCGGAAGACCTTATAGAAGATATCAGACAGGCACTTGAGGCATAATAAACTTAAAACTAATAGGGCTATTTAATCGAGTAGGAGGGGTGGCTAACCGCCGTCCTCTCACAGCACTGTACGTACGGTTCTCGTATACAGCGTTTTTGGTAGTTGACGTGCACAGACTGATAGGCTGTGGCTAAATCATAAAGGCCACTGTTTATCAGTCTTTCTTTTGTCTTTGCCATATTTATAGCAACTGTATGTGTTGTAAACCAATAGCCACGTCTGTTATTTGCCGCTTTCCATGCCAGGTCTTTAGGAACGCCCATTACCCTGAGATTTCTGTATCTAGTTCGCACACGTTTCCATTGTTTCCATATACACATACGTATTCTGTGATAGAGCCATCCGTTGACATCATTCATGTTGCACTTCATACTTGCTATTCCATAGTAGTTAAGCCATCCTCTTGCATAAACCTTGATTCTTTCTAGGCTCGGCTTGATTGACTGACAGCACTTACGGGAAGAAAGCTCTTTCAGTTTCGACTTAAACTTATCCTATGACTTTGCATGAACTCGGACATATGTTCCACTTTTGTTCCTTCCCAATGCAAAGCCAAGGAATTTAAAATTTCGGATTGCAAATACGCTGACAGTACGGCTTTTCTCTCTGTTCACTGTAAGTTTCAGCTTATCCTCGAGATACCTTGTACTGCTCTCTAAGAGTCTCTCTGATGCCTTCCTACTTTTCGCAAGAAGCACTATGTCATCTGCATATCTTATGCATGGGACACCTCTTTTTAAGAACTCCCAGTCGAATTCATTGAGGTAGAATAACCTCATATGAGATTTCTGTTCGTCAGACCAGAGATTTGCCCATGAGTTAGTATCTTCCTCATATCCAGCTTCCTTCAGATTCGAGGTCACACTCGACACCCTTGCTTTCGGCGCATCCTTCACACTACCGGGCGGATTCGGGACTTTAACCCGTTAGAAACGTGCGCCGCTTTTTTTATATCAATTCTTGAACATGATTTACATTAACCGCGAGGAGAAAGACGATAATCCCGAACACCAGATAAATATACCATAGCAATGTTAATTAAAGCTTCCTTCTTTTCATCTCTGAAATCCATATGATATATAAACACAAAGCTATCTCATTATTTGCTTGTTATAGTTCTATAAATCTAGTATTTATACCTAATCTAAATATCCAAAAACTCATAAGGCTTTTCCGAAAG
>NZ_DBHIEC010000014.1:0-86489 GCF_057250765.1 Catonella sp. | reverse complement strand
ATTATTTGTATAAATTTAAGGTGCCAGCTCCGAATGATAAATTCTAAGCGAGCGCGTTAGGCGAAGCGAAGCGGATGCCGGAGCGAGTCTGAAATGTTATCATTCGGAGCGTCACTGTGTGGTAAGATAACAGATGACAGCAAAAACTGATAATGCCTAAGCGAGCGCGTTAGGCGGAGCGAAGCGGATGCCGGAGCGAGTCTGGACATTTATCAGTTTTTGCGTCAAATTAGCTGATTCATATAACTCGACAAATTAGAATCTGGTGCTGAGAACGGTTCATAGTCACATCAATATGGTTAAGTTTTTTGGTGAAATTGCTTCACCTCACAAGTGAATTGTAATAGAATATAAAACTTTTAGTAAGCCTCGGTAGCTTAGGCATCTTCGTAAAAGTTAGATTTTTAACTTTACAAATTCCAGAAATCTTTAAAACCAAATACAAAACCAACGGTAAATCATACAAGGAACATATGGAATTTAAGAAGGATAACTCTCAGAAAAACAAGTTACAAATTGCCATTGATAAGGCGATAAAAAATTTTTATATTTTACATTACACTATTTGAAAATCCAACAATGTTTATGTATTATATTGAATCATAGTTAACTATTTAGTAACAATGTAAACAAAATTTCATTAGTAATAAGAAGGAAGGACATTAAAATGCAATACATATTCGCAGATAGTTTAAAAGAACTTGAAATAAGATATAAAACACGACAAAAGGTTGAAATCTTCGCAAATTTAGATTCTGAGCTTGAATATGTGATTTTCAAAAATAAGCATTTATTTGAAAATGAAGAAATAGACTTTTGGATAAGTATAGATCCTTACGATGATACTTTAATTAAAACCGAAAATATTAAATATTTGCTCAAATTCGGAAAAAAGTTGCAAAATAAAGATGTCTTGAATAAAATAAAAAATAATGATTGGTTTAAGAAACTTGGATCTTCCTATTCGATAAACGAAATTAAAAACTTCGCAAATGATTTAGTAAAAGGTTGTGAGTTTGCAATATCTAATAAAAAAAACATTGTAAGTTCTGGGGACTAAAATATTGAAAGTAGCACAAAAATAATTATATGGCATAACTAAATAAAGATAGGGGATACATACAATATCCTCTATCTTTTACTCTATAAATCTTAATTAAGCAACCCTGCATGGCTTGTTATATGACTTGCCATCATTGATGCATAGCCGTCAAAACCCTGATAGGTTCTTGAAACACCCTGCTTCGATGTCTTTGAATTTTCAAAGGCATAACATCAATGTCCACAGGTACCATACTGTCGGGAAGTGCAAAAGAATAGTATCTCCATTCTTAATCTGGTGCTGAGAACGGTTCATAGTCACATCCATATGGTTGAGTTTTTAGTGAAATTGCAATTCACCTTACAGGTAAATTGTAATAAAATATAAAACTTTTAATAAGCCACGGTAGCTTAGGCATTTTCGTAAAAGTTAGATTTTTAACTTCACGGATTCAGGGTATAATTAAAAAATGAGAGGTCTGCTGACCTCCCATCACATATTATTCAATATGTTCGTACTGACTCTTAGTTCTCTTCCTTTACAGGAAATTCTGTCCAGTTACCGCTTTCATATTCTGTTACAATTGACTTCTGCAATCTCTCTCTAGTCTCCGAATTAATAGGGTGAGCAATATCATGGTATTCTCCATCGTTGGTCTTTCTGCTAGGCATAGCTATGAACAGACCTTTGTCGCCGTCAATAATCTTAATGTCATGAACCACAAACTCACCGTCAATTGTTATGGAAGCTACTGCTTTTAATTTGCCTTCCTTAGCAACCTTTCTAATCCTGATGTCTGTAATATTCATATGACCCCCTATCTCTCCCGGGCAGTGTAGTCCAACTGCCACTGATGATTAAGTTGCAAATCAGAGTCCGACCAAAAAACAATATTTAATTTTATAAGCCCCTCTAATTTTAAGTATAATTATAACAGATTTTTAGTAAAATTTCTATTAGCGTATGTATGCATTAATTATAGAGATTAGTGCCATTTTTTAGTAATTTTTTTCATTTTTAGGGCATTTCTTGTTATTTAAATGACTATATAGTCATTTAAAAGCCATCTTTCAGTCTTTACATTTTTTTGCCAACCAAATTCATTTATGCTATACTATGACAAAAATATCGGATATAATAAAGGCATGAATTAAAGGTTAGGATAAAAGGTCAAATACAGATAAAAGAGGTAGAACCATGTATAAATTAGACTTACAAAACAACTCTATAGCGGTCCATTTCATAGGCATCGGCGGTATAAGCATGAGCGGTATAGCCGAGCTTTTCCTTGACAAGGGCTTTAGGGTATCGGGCTCAGACTTACACGAATCAGCTGTTACAAAGAGGCTTGAAAGCCTTGGGATAAAGGTATATTACTCTCAGACCTCAGAAAATATCACCCCTGACATTGGACTTGTTGTCTATACAGCCGCTATCCACGAAGACAATCCTGAATTTATAAGGGTTAAGGAGCTTGGCATCCCTATGCTTGACAGGGCTGACTGTCTCGGACAGATTATGAGCCACTATAAAAATGCTGTGGCGGTAGCAGGTACCCACGGAAAGACCACCACCACCTCGATGCTCTCCTATGTGTATCTGGCGGCAGACCTTGACCCTACAATATCCGTAGGCGGCATATTAAGCGGTATACACGGCAATATGAGGCTGGGAAAGTCTGAGAACTTCATTATGGAGGCCTGCGAGTACGCAAACAGCTTCCTTAGCTTCACTCCTACAACTGCCATAGTCCTTAATGTAGAGGCGGAGCATCTGGACTTTTTTGGCACACTTGAAAATGAAAGACTATCCTTCACCAAGTTCATTGACCTCTTGCCTGAGAATGGGCTTTTAGTTATCAATAACGAGATAGCTGACCTTAATGCCCTCATACAAAATAAAAACATCAGAGTAGTGCAGTACGGCTTACGCTCTGTAGATGGCAAGGCTCCTGATTACACCGCAGCAAATATTACCTACAACGAGTTTGGCTTTGCCCGCTACGAGCTAATAGTAAGAGGAGAAAACAAGGGACTTATCGAGCTTTCCGTAACAGGTGAACACAATGTACTTAACTCACTTGCAGTTATAGCCGCATCATTAGAGCCTTCAACCATATACAAAGACGGAATAGCCCTTGACAGGGTTAAAGAGGGTCTTAAGAACTACACTGGAACCGAGAGACGCTTCCAGTACAAGGGAGAGCGTGACGGCTACACCATAGTTGATGACTATGCCCATCACCCAACAGAGATAAGGGCTACGCTTGAGGCTGCTAAGAGGGTTAAGCATAACCGTCTGGTAGTTGCCTTCCAGCCTCATCTATACTCCAGAACCAAGACCTTCCTCCACGAGTTTGCAGATGTACTCTCTATGGCGGACATAGTGGTATTTGCTGAGATTTATGCTGCCAGAGAGGAGAATCCCGGAGATATTTCCTCTGACAACATAAGGGAGATAATGTCTGAGAACGGACACGAGGCTTATTTTTTCAAAACTTTTGAAGAAGTTGAAAATTTTCTTATCCACACCTTAAAGCCCGGTGATTTGTTGATAACTATGGGTGCCGGAGATATAGTAAAAGTCGGAGAAAATATGCTTAGCTAGATTTTTATCCACATTATCCACAACAAAAATTTCTTTAAAAAATTTTTTGCTGTGGATTTTTCTTGTTCTTTTACACATACTTATCCACATCCATTTTGTCTAAAAACATCTTTTTAACAAGCAATCCACAAAAGTATCCACATTATCCACATTTTTTGCCTATATCCCCCTGATTTTCCCATCTATTTTATTTTAAATAATCTTGTGATATACTCCTTATACAGTAGCAAAAGAGGGAGAAAAATCATGTCGGAAATCAATCTAAATGTAACGGTAAATACGAATGCAACCATTATTTCAAACGCTTTTATAGAGCGTTTTATTAATGATGCCAATGCTTCACATATAAGGTTTTATCTTTATCTTATGTATTACTCCAAGAATCACAGGAGCTTTTCCATAAGTAATGCCTGTGACTTCCTTGATGACAGCGAAAGAGATGTAATCCGCTCCATCAATTATTGGGAGAAGCAGGGGGTATTTAAGGTTACAAGAACGGATAAGAACACCATTACTTCAATAAGCATATCCGATCCGTCTATTTCCGACTATGAGGTTTCTGCCGCGGCACCTGCTACAGAGGAGGCAAAAGCAGAAGAAATAAAGGTAGAGGAAGTAAAGACAGAGGAAGTAAATCCGGAATACGTAAGTACTAAAGATCCTCTCTCCTTATTCACATACGAAGAAGGGGAAGAGGCAGGCTGTGACTTTGATCTAAAGCAGGTCATAGCGGCCGCAGGAAAGTATGCAGGAAGGACCTTATCAGGCTCCGAGATAGACTTTATCTGCGACCTCAACGAAAAACTAGGCTTTAGCGCTGAGCTTATAAGCTATCTCTATGAATACTGCTGTCTTACCAAGGAAATAAACAGATTCAGTTATATCCAAAAGGTTGCCCTCGCTTGGGCTGAGAAGAGCATTAAGACGGTTGAGGCTGCAAAGAATGAGGCTGAAACCTTCAATAAGGAAAACTCACTTGTGATGAAGTCCTTTGGCCTTGCAAGGCTTCCAGGCGTCTCTGAGAAGCAGTACATAGACAGGTGGTTTCACGAGTACAAGATGTCAGAGGAAATGGTGGCACTAGCTTGTGACCGTACTATTTCAACCCTTCACAAACCAAACTTTAGCTATGCAGACGGTGTGCTTAAGAAATGGCTTGCAAAGGGAATAAAAGACCTTCACGGCGTCACGGAGGATGACAAGCACCACCATATGACTAAGCAGAATCTACAAGTAGTCATGGATAACTCGCCAAAGCCTCTTAACAACCGTTTCAACAACTTCGAGCAGAGAAGCTACAGCGGGGAAGAGATGGCGGACATAACCAAAAAACTCTTAAAAAAGGCATAGCAGTAATCTATACATTGGCTATCCAGAGGACAATCTTGGATAATTGCATAAATTTAATATAAATATCCTCAATAATTGTAGGGATTTTTACTTGAATAATTGACAATTTTTTTATAATATTAAGGTGGTTTTATGGGACTTACTAACTCAGATTATGAAGCAGTTATGCGCGAGTACGACAGCATCCGCTATGAGAATGCCGAACTTCTTCATAACCGCACAAAAGAGGTATATGAAAAAATACCCAAAATCAAAGAACTTGAAGATGAAATCATAACCGACTTCGCTAACCTTGCAAAGGAAGCACTCTTTCTCTCAAATGAAAGCTATGCCTCCTCTAAAGGTGAGCTTGATAAAAAGGTGGCACGGCTTGCTAAGAGGAAAGAAGAACTGCTTACAGCGGGAGGCTTTGATAAGGCTTATCTGAATCAGATATATACCTGCCCCCTCTGTAAGGATACAGGCTTTGTTGACGGAGTAAAATGTGACTGCTTTAAGGCTATAGCGGCGAGGCTTGCACATACCAGACAGAGTATATACCTAATGGCCGATGAGAGTGCAGACTTTAAGGACTTTAGGGCTGACTACTACTCTCCTGATGATTATGACTCCGATACCGAGGCTTCATCCAGGGAAAATGCCCTCACGGCCTTTACCATGCTTAAGGCTATGGCAGACGACTATGATAGCTGTTCACGAAACTTTGTTATCTACGGAGGTGTTGGAGTGGGAAAGACCTTCCTTACCTCTGCACTCGCCAATTCACTTATACAGAGCGGACACTCTGTAGTGTTTTTGACTGCGTATAGATTTTTTAGCATATTTGAGAAGAATACCTTTAGAAGAGGCGATGCCGATGAAAATGAGAAAATACCAGAGGTAGAGCCTATATTTGACTGTGATTTACTTGTACTTGATGATATGGGGACTGAGCTTGCAAACACCTTCACCAATTCAAAGCTGTTTGACTGCTTAAATGAGCGGATTCTAAGCAATAAGCCAACCATCATATCTTCAAACCTTAGTCCGGCTCATATAAAGGCAAATTACAGTGATAGAGTATTCTCAAGGCTTATAAAACATTATAAATTCCTAAAACTTACCGGAGCCGACATCCGCATGGCTTTATAAGGATTAACCACCTAATGGTGATAATCATACACCCTATATTTTTTCTTTTAGATAAGGAGAAGAACAATGCCAAAAGAAGATTATATCGAGACTATCCCCGTGGGACCTCTTGGTATCGTTTCACTGAAAGGCTGCGCAAAGCTTGGCAGCGCCGTTGAGGACTACATCGTAGACTGGAGAAACGGAAGAGACAACGAACATACTTCCTCCCTTGCCTTTTCAGGCTATAGGAGAGAATCTTACCATGTTGATGCTGTTTGCCCTCGTTTTGGAAGTGGAGAGGCAAAATGCGCTATAAACAACACTGTAAGAGGACTTGACATCTACATTCTGGTTGACGTATGTAACTACAGTATTACTTACAACATGTATGGTCACGAGAATCATATGTCTCCTGATGACCATTATCAGGACCTTAAGCGCGTGATTCAGGCTTGTGCAGGCAAGGCTCACAGAATAACAGTAATTATGCCTTTCCTCTATGAAGGCCGCCAGCATAAGCGTTCCAGCAGAGAATCCCTTGACTGTGCGGTAGCACTGCAAGAGCTTATACACATGGGCGTTGACAGTATAATCACTTTTGATGCACACGACCCAAGGGTGCAGAATGCTATTCCTCTCAACAACTTTGATACAATCATGCCTACCTACCAGTTCATCAAGGCAATACTTAAAAACGTGCCTGACATCAAGATGAATGCTGATAACATGATGATAATAAGTCCTGACGAGGGCGCTATGAACCGTGCAGTATACTTTGCAGGCGTTCTCGGAGTAGACGTAGGTATGTTCTACAAACGCCGTGACTATGCTACAGTAGTAAATGGCAAGAACCCTATAGTGGCACACGAATATCTTGGAAGAAAGCTTGACGGAAAAGACGTAATCATAGTTGATGATATGATTTCTTCCGGCGAAAGTATGCTAGACGTAGCAAGTGAGCTTAAAAAGAGAAATGCAGGAAGAATCTTCGTAGCCTCTACCTTCGGCCTCTTTACTGACGGACTGGAGAAGTTTGATATGGCCTACGAAGACGGACTCATTCACAAGGTCATCACAACAAACCTTGTATACCAGACCCCTGAACTTCTCAGCCGTCCTTATTATATAAGTGCAGATATGAGCAAGTATGTTGCCCTCATCATAGATAAGTTAAACCATGACGCTTCTATCAGCGAGCTTCTCAGCCCAACTGACAGAATCAAGCAGATACTTGAGAAATACGGCCAGATTTAGCCTTTAGCTTCGATATTTCATTTTTGAAAATAATACTCATTTTCTAAATTAACTGATTTTTTATCAAATTGTTGACTTTTTTGATAAAATTTACTTGTAAAACCTTCTTAAAAAATGTATACTGTAATTGCTTATATAATTTTTAAAGGAGGTAATGTCATGGCACATGTAATTAGTGATGAGTGCATCAATTGCGGAGCTTGCGCTTCTGTATGTCCTGTTGAGTGTATTTCAGAAGGTTCAGAGCATTATGAAGTAGACGCTTCTGCTTGTATAGACTGTGGTGCTTGCGAAGAAGCTTGCCCAACAGGAGCTATTACTCAGGAATAAATTTTAATTACCATAAAAGGCACTAAGTCACTTTGACTTGGTGCTTTTTTATTCTTATTTAATTGCAGATTTTCTCCGATATATATGATATAGAATTTTGTGCGGTGAGGCTGTAGCAAGCCTTTATCATATAGCATAAAATACTTTTATGTTTACTTTCCCTCTAAAATATGGCAAAATAGAGGGTGGATTGGTGTGCCGGACAGAGTTTTCTGCCGGCATACATAAAGAGGAGAATATATGAATAATAAATTGAACTCTTCCAGACAGATTATACTTATCTGTGTTGTTATCGTTGTAGCATTTGCGGCAAGCGCCATTATGTTTACAGTGTCAGGCTTTAAGAATACCAGAGCTTTTGTAGAACAGGTAACTGATATGTCAGCCATGAACCTTATAAGCAACATCGATGAAAGCATGATGAGCTCCGTGTCAGCTGCCAAGATAATGGCGGGAAACTCCTTTGTCATTGACTGGGCTGAAAAGGAAACAAACCACGCTAACGACTCAGATTATATAAACAAGCTCTACAACTACTTAAAGACATATCAGGAAGGAAATAACTATAACTTTCTTTTTTATGCCTCAAAAAATACCGAAAAGATATACTATCAGGACAGCGTGAACCTTAAGATGTCCTCTCAAAATGCTGAGGATAGGTGGATATTTGACTTTTTAAACTCTAATCTCCAGTACAAATTCAGTCTCAATCCATTTAAGCCAAGCGCTGACTCTGACAATGTATCCCTGCTCATTATGTACAAGCTAACAGGTAAGAATGGCAAAACTCTTGGTGCTATAGGCATGAATATCAATCTTGGAGTAGTTGAGAGAAGCATAGTAGAAATCGGCAACGAGTACAATGTTGGAGTTGCCTTTTCAGACCTTGAAGGTAACATAGTGATATCCAAAGACTCTGCACTTCCTAAGGGCTCCAATATATTTAACGAGGGCGGTATATTCCAAAACATTGAAACCAAGCCTCTTCCTTTAGATGGAGCCGTCACCAGAAAATGGATAAGCGACGGGGGCTTAATAACAAGTAAGCATTTCTGTGAAATCAGATATCTTGGGGCTTTTAACTGGTATCTGATAATATACGGAAGCGGGGATTCGATAATAAGGGCAAGCATCACCCAACTCGCACTACAGCTTGCCATGTTAGCAGTTTTGCTTTTACTGATGATTGCTGTTATAATAAATACTATATCGCAATACCGCAACCAGATTATCTCACTTGCCACCCTTGACGAGCTTACCAAGATTATGAACCGCAAGTCATTTATGGCGAGGTTTGAATACTTTTCGAAGCAGCATCTGCTTGAAGGTGGTCACCTCTTCCTGATAGATATAGACTTTTTTAAGACTATCAACGACACCTTAGGGCACGCAGCAGGAGATGAGGCTCTCTCCTTCCTCTCCGACAAACTTGGTGACTGTGTCGACCACGACGGATTCATAGGAAGGTGGGGCGGAGACGAGTTCATAGGTGTGTTCTTCTCCACTGTAACTGACCCTCTTGAGAAAATAAAAGCTCTCTCCTTGGAGTTAGCTGAGACTGAGACAGGCAAGAGGATGCATATAACCCTTAGTGCCGGCATAGCCGCCATCGAAACAGGGCTTCCACTTAATAAGGTGGTTGAAAAGGCTGATATTGCGCTATATACCTCAAAGAAAAAGGGACGTAATCAGGCAACCCTTTATCATGAAAGCCAAACCGGAGCTGAACCGGAATATAGTAAGGAGCTTATTGAAAATTCTAAAAAGAGCGTATGAAAAAGAAAATAAAAGTAATACTAATTGCACTTTTGATAACCGTTCTGTTAGAGCTTATTGCCCTGGTAGGATTTAAGGCTTATCAGATAATCAATGCATCACTTAATCAGGATGTGGCCGAAGACACAAATGATGAGAAAAAAGATAAAAAAGAGGATGGTAAAAATGATAAGTCATCTGCTTTAATCTCGCCCACTCCAGCCACTTCCTCCTCGGTAACAGGAGAGCCTGAGCTTGGTCCTGTGGACATCTCCTACTTTGATGATGCCCTCTTCCTCGGAGACAGCCGTACAGTAGGCCTTAGAGCCTTTGGAAGCTTCACTAACTCTTCCTACTTTGCAAAGACAGGCATAAGTGTCAATTCATTTTTCATTTATCCTGCTCTTGATGAAGAGACCGGACTTACACTTACTCAGACATTGCTTCAGAGACAGTACA
Organism: Catonella sp.; assembly: GCF_057250765.1. Classification (NCBI taxonomy): domain Bacteria; kingdom Bacillati; phylum Bacillota; class Clostridia; order Lachnospirales; family Lachnospiraceae; genus Catonella; species Catonella sp. Next base: position 76,579 of record NZ_DBHIEC010000014.1, on the reverse strand, counting down.
AGAAGATTTATATAATGATAGGTGTAAATGATGCGGCTATAGTTCCTATCGAAGACTTTGAGGCTCAGTTCTTTGATGCAATCAGACAGATACAGGAATTACAGCCTAATGCAGTCATCTATATCCAGTCTATACTTGGAGTTACAAAGAATAAGGAACTGGGTGACCCGTACCACTACAACAATGCAAGTGTACTGGCTAGAAACGAGCTCTTAAAGTCAAGATGTGACGGAAAAAGCCTTATATACCTCGATGTGTTCTCCGTATTTTCAGACTATGAAGGCTATCTTGACAGCCTCTATTCCAATGATGGACTTCACTTAAACAGCAGTGACTACGCTGCATGGTGTGATTACCTGCTTGCACACGGGCTGCCTGTAGAATGATATATTTTAGGGATTTGCTTTTGCAAATCCCTATTTTCATTGTGATATACAAAGAAAGATGAGCCCTCAACTACAGAGAGCCCATCTCATAGATTTTATTAATCATCCGGTAATCCGCATGTTGCCGTCATTTATGTTGCTGGTGGACTGTACCTCACTTTCGCATATTTCAATAGTTACGATTATGTCACTAAGCAAATGGTTTCTGTTCAATCTATGTTTAACTAACTTAAGCTAAACTCACTTCATTATCCATTTCCTTTATACTTCTGCTTAAACTGTGCATTGGAAACACCACCCATCTTTTTAATATTTTATACTTGCTGACCTTTTCTTATCAGCGGTTATGTTTGCTTCTTTCTTTGTTGTCTCCACTATATCACATTAGTTTTTATTTGTCAACACTATTTTAAAATATTTTTTAATTAATTAGAAACTAATTGTTTATAATGTATAATATTGCGTATATTATTTGATTATTATATATAATATCAGAATATACATATCGCTCTGTACTTAGTCAAATCCCCTGCCGGTACAGATATCCAGACCTGTACCCTGCAGGGGATTATATACGTTATTTCTCTTTAATCTTTAGGAAATGCGTGTAATGAATATATCCGGTTACAGCATAGTCTTTCTTAGCTCTTCGCCACTAAGATGACTGAGGTATGCAGGTGCAATGTCAAATACACTCTTGCAGCCGCTTACTCCCTCTTTGCTTAGCTTATATGCAGCCCTGGCATAAGCTACTATAACTGAGCCTGTAAACTCAGGATTGGAATCAAGCTTAAGGCTGTACTCAATGATGTGCTTATTCTCTTTATCAAAGCCTGTTACACCGCTTCTAAGTACGAAGCCGCCATGAGGCAGTCCCTTGTGGTCTCTTTCCATCTCCTCAGCAGATATGAAATGAACTGTAGTATCGTAGTCACTAAAATAATTCGGCATGTTTACTATCTCGCTCTCAATAGCCGCCTTATCTGCACCTTCCTCCACTACTACAAAGCATTCTCTTGTATGCTTCTCTCTGGTAGTAAGAGTAGGATTCTCGCCCTTTCTTACCCTGTTTACAGCTTCTTCTACAGGTATGGTGTACTGCCTTGCATCCTTTACTCCCTTTATCCTTCTTATGGCATCAGAATGTCCCTGGCTCACTCCCTTCCCCCAGAAGGTGTAGTTTTCTCCCTCAGGGAGTACGGAGGTGGATATCATTCTAAGTAGGGAGAACATACCCGGATCCCAGCCCACTGAGATGATTCCTACCTTACCTGCTGCTTTTGCAGCCTTATCAACATTTTCAAAATGCTCAGGTATCCTTGCGTGGGTATCAAAGCTGTCCACCACATTGAAAAGCTTCACATACTCAGGTGTCTGAGCCGGAAGGTCAGTAGCACTTCCTCCTCCTAAGACAAGCACATCAATCTTATCCTTATACTTTTCAAGCTCAGATACATTAAGAGCAGGTACACCGCTCCTTACCTTAAGGCTCTCCGGATTTCTTCTTGTAAATACGGCAACAAGCTCCATATCAGGGTTCTGCGCTATAGCACTTTCTACACCTCTTGATAGATTACCATAACCTAGTATTCCTATTCTTATACTCATGACTGCCTCCTTATATAGTATATAAATATTAATTTTTGATAGAGGGGATTGTAGCACAACGAGTATTAAAGTGCAAGAATTTTTTATCTTTTGACACCCACATCATTCAAGTAAAAAAGTATGTGCTCGCACACACTTCGTGCGCGAGCGGTGCCGTAAGGCAAATTTCTCTGCCGAAAGGTGTGCATCCCTAGGAGAGATTATTATGCGGCAGGTAATTTCGGAGAAATTTCCTGTCAAATAATAAAGCTGCCACACCGGGAAATATACGATGATTCCCGACCATGTGGCAGCCTTTTATAATTATTTTAGATTACAGCATGAACTTTGATACCTCAGACTGTAACTGTGTTGCTATATCAGCAAGGTTCTCAGAAGCCTGTGATATATCATTGATTGCCTGAACCTGTGTATCCACGGAGGCGGCTGCTTCTTCAGTTGTAGCAGCATTCTCCTCAGCTATTGCAGAAAGATTCTCAACTACTCTGATTACATTGCTGTTCTCATTCTGAATCTTAACAGAGGATTCATTGATATTCTCAACAATTCTCTTGCTCTCTTCAAGCTCTTTTGATATCTCTACGAACTTCTCGCCTGTTTCCTTTACCTTATCACTCTGCTTGTCTATCATGTCATTAGACATCTTAATCATATCAACAGCTTCTTTTGACTTCTTCTTAAGCTCATCGATGATTGCTCTGATTTCTCCTGTAAACTTAGCAGACTCCTCAGCAAGTGACCTTACCTCATCAGCTACTACTGCAAAGCCCTTACCCATCTCACCTGCTCTTGCAGCCTCAATAGCGGCATTAAGAGAAAGAAGGTTGGTCTGGTCTGAGATAGACTGTATCATCTCACTTGCCTTTGCGATTGTCTCGGTAGCACTGTTGGTCTCAACAATAACTCCCTCAACCTTTTCAGATATCTCTTTATTCTCGTTGGTTATCTTGACAAGCTCATCCATGATACGGTTACTGTCGTTCTTCAGGCCGTCAATGCTCTCCATAGACTTTGAAAGCTCTCCAACCTCAGTAATCATTCCGTTTAATACATTGCCTGATTCCTCTACGGACATAGCCGCGCTCTGGGTATCACTAGCCTGGCTTGTAGCACCTTCTGCGATGTTGTTAACCGCCTGTGAAACCTCTCCTGAGGACTCAGCAGCTGACTGGGAAGTAGCTGTAAGCTCCTCTGCCATAGCCGCGGTATTCTGAGCATGTGCGGATATCTCTCCAACAATGCCTACAAGGTTCTTAACCATTGTTTCTATAGAGCGTACAAGGCTTCCAACTTCATCCTTGTTATTTTTATACTTCTCAACCTTTGCAGCTTCTTCAGCTACATCAAGGTTGTAGCCTGATATCTTTTCCATCGCCTTATCAATGGCTGAAAGAGGCTTAACAACCTTATTGATCAGGAGAAGGATGATGAATATACCCATGCCAAGGATAACAAGAACACTAAATACGATGTTGATAGCCATTGATGCCCTTACATCCTTCAAAAGATAGTTGATAGATGTAACTGCCTCAAAACACCACTTGGTATCCACGCCCTTAAGGTTAACAGGAACATGGATGAACTCACCTGGCTCACCTGTACCTGCAATGGTGCCCTGTGATATATCGTAGCCATTCTGTATAGCCTTGTCTACACCTTCTTTTGCTACAGGAACTGCCTCAAAGAGGTTGAATAATATCATCTTGTCATCAAGTGCATTGGCAACATAGATACCATTGTCTGTAAGAAGACACTTATAGTCATCAGGACCTATTGACTCCTTCTTCAGCTCATCCTGTATATCATTAACTGACATATCTACAACAAGTACACCTATTGCTTCATCTCCTGAAAGTATAGGGAAGCAGTATGAAGTCTTAAGCTTTCCATCACCATCCTTAAAAGGATTAAGCACTTTTACCTTCTTTTCCTTTAAGGTATTAGCATACCATGGACCGTCTGTATCCTCTTCGTATACCTCTGTCTTATCGCCTTCTTTTAGGATATAATGGGAAAATCTACCCTTTTCAGCATCCTTGTTATCAAACTTATTTGGCTCAAAGTACACACCTACACCTGTTATATCTTCATTATTCTTAAGTATAACCTGGGCGTTGCTGATAATAAGATCTCTGCTTCTTCTCTCTTTTGGGATGTTGGCTACAGTGTTACCTATGATAGCCTGTAAGTCATATCCTACCTGATAGGTGCTTGCAAATTTGGTTTCAAGCTTATGTGCAAGGCTCTTTGCCTCCTCAAGCTGGACATTGCGTGTCATCGCAGTTGTACTTTCATACTGTGTGAAAATATCATATGCCGACTTTCCTCCCAATACTACTAAGAGTATGAGGGAAATCAAGAGTCCGACTTTAGCACCAAGACTGTTTAGTTTATTGTTCTTATTCTTTTTTAAGCGCATATATGCACTCCTCCTTTTATAAATTGTTATATATAGGTGTCAAAAGTCTCCGACACCATATAATTAGGATTGCTAAGCCTAATTTCCAGCAATCCTAACAAGTATGTCATAATTAGATGATGAACTTAGATACTTCACTCTGTAATTCAGTTGCAATCTCAGCAAGATTCTCACTTGCATCAGATATATCCTGTATGGACTGAACCTGTGTATCTACGGAAGCTGATACCTCCTCTGTGGTTGCAGCATTTTCCTCGGCTATAGTTTTGAGGTTCTCCACAACCTGAGTGATGGTCTCATTGTCCTTAAATATGTTCTTAGCTTCATCAGAGATTTCTCCAACTATGCCCTTGCTCTTTTCTACAGCCTCAGATATCTCGCCGAACTTATCGCCGGTCTCCTTTAGCTTCTTCTCCTGCTCAGCAACGGCTTCTCTAGTGAAGTCCATAGTCTCAACAGCCTTCTTGGTCTGCTCCTGAAGTCCATTGATTGTCTCTTTAATCTCACCTGTAAATCCTGCGGACTGCTCTGCAAGCTTTCTAATCTCCTCAGCAACTACCGCAAATCCCTTTCCTGCCTCACCTGCTCTTGCTGCCTCTATGGCTGCATTTAATGCAAGTAAGTTAGTCTGGTCAGAGATAGACTGAATCATATCGCTTGCACTTGATATCTTGTCTGCACTTTCATCTGTCTGAGCTATGATTGCTGCAATTTCCCCTGAAGAGGTTGTAACCTTAGTGGTTGCAGCTGACAACTCCTTAAGGCTCTTACTTCCCTCTTCCTTCTTATCATTGATAAGTTCTGTAGATTCATTTAACTCTTCAAGCACAGTCATCATATGGCTTAGAAGCTCATTTGAATGTTCTACATTCTTTGTTGCATTCTGGGTATCCTCAGCCTGGCTGGCAGCACCCTGTGCAATGTTGTTTACTGCATTTGCAACCTCATCTGCTGTAGCTGATGTAGACTGAGCTGTAGCTGAGAGCTCCTCAGCAGTAGCTGCAGTATTTTGTGCATGTGCTGATATTCCGGTTATAATCTGAACTATATTCTCCTTAAGAGTCATTTCAGCTCTGTAGATGTCACCTACTTCATCACGTCTTCCTGAGTAGTCCTTTGTAGGTTCTTTGGTTAAGTCGTAGTTTGCTATATGTAAGAGGTCTGTCTTAAAGCTGTTAAATGCTCTTGCAATCGGAACAGCAAAAGCAATGTACATAATAATCATGCCAAATACAACAAGGAATGCTATTACAAATATAAGCCTAACCTGTAAGTTGTTCATATTGGTAAATATTTCATCCTCATTTACGGCAACAAGTGTAACAAAGTCTCTGCCTTCAATTATATTAATGGCACCGATTCTGTTCTTACCAAACCACTTATAGGTACCTATACCGTTTGTGTTGCTGTCTATCTGTCCCTTGAAGAACTCTGCTACAGATACATAATCAGGATCTGTCTTCGCCTTCTCCACAAGGTTTAATCTGCTCTCTACTATCTCAGGTTTGGTGTGCCCTACGATATTGGCATTTCTATCATACACTGCTATATTACCTGATTCGCCCCACTTGAAGTCAGCGCAAAGCTTGGATATAAAGTCTGTACTCATAATACCTGCAAATACACCTATGAGTTTATTGGTCTTTAAGTCGTAGTAAGGTGTTGATACAACTATTATCTTTCCACCTGTAACAACGTCATCGATAATGGAGCTTGTATATGTCTTTTCCTTTATTGACTGCTTAAAATATTCCGTATCGGCTACGTCGAATTTTTCTGCACCCTGTGTAAGGTTGATACCCTTACCATTAGGCTTAACAGTGAAAAAGAGGTTGAATCCTGTTTCTTTTGCCCTCTGCTCATAGAAGGCTGCAATCTCTTTCTGGGAATACTCTTTGCTTGTAAGCATCGGATTGGCTGCCAGCTCTTTAACGATTGCTTCCGTGTGTTCAATATCCTTCACAAGCTTCTCAGAGGTTTCCTGTGCTAACACCTGCATATCTGACTCTACCTGTGCTCTAAATGCATCTCTTGAGAGTACCGAGCTTACAATTAGCATGATAGCACAAATAATAGTTACAATGACGAAGCTGCCTAGTACAACAAGGCCTTTTATGCTTCTAAATCCCTTCTTCTTTTTCATTCTTTTTAACATCCTCCTTGAGTTAAATTTGATTAGTTCAAATAAAAAGATTGATAGAAGTAGATTTAATCATTCCAAATCTCTGGTTATGTTCTTCAGCCATTTTAAGCTCTTGTAATGTTTGTAAACTACAGGAATCTTCCAAAATTCATCGAGGCAAAGGATGAAGTAAACCACCATTGGCGGTAATTTTAGTACAAACGCACTAAAAAAGCCGAGCGGAACCGATACTGCCCACATAGTTATAGTGTCGCAGATAAGTCCAAAGCGTGAATCTCCGCCTGCCCTGAATATTCCGGCTATAAGGAGAGTATTCATTGCCTGACCAAGCACATAGTACGAACTAATGAAGAGCATGATACTAAGATAGTCGTGTGCCTGTTCGCTCAGATTAAATCCCATGAATACTATCGGACGAATTGCCAAAATAATTAACCCCGTAATTATACCAATTATAAAAGTTGTTTTACATGAGTAGGTGGCATATTTTTTCGCCTCTTCCATCCTGCCTTCACCGATTTTGATTCCAAGCAAAACTGAGGCACCTCCTGCTATGGCAAAACATACTATGGCACAGAGTTCACGCACTGTGCTTGCGACCGCATTGGCGGCAACCATATCAGCGTTCATGTGTCCCATAATGATTGCATAGGTAGAAAAGGCAACTGTCCAAAGGAGGTCATTACAAAGGGCAGGTGTGGCATATTTTACAAAGTCCTTAAATAGCAGTGCGTGATGCCCAAACATCAGCCTCAGGTTTATCTTAAATACCTTCGCCTTCCCTGCATCTATCACACAGAGCGCGGTCTCAACCACTCTGGAGATAAGTGTTGCAAGGGAGACTCCTACCACTCCAAGTCTTGGAAGGCCAAGGAAGCCAAATATAAATACCGCATTGAGGGTCACATTTAATATAAGTGCGCTAGAGCTTATGATGGTACTTATCTTTACCCTTTCCATACTCCTAACTGTAGACATATAGACCTGCGAGAAGCTCATAAGAACATATGATATGCCTACTATACTAAGATAGGATGTACCTATTTCTATAAGCTTTTCATCATTGGTATATATCCTCATCAGCTCTCTGGGGAAAACCACTGCACTAAAGGAAAGAATGAGAGTAATAACTATAGATATCTTAATGGCGATTCCCATAACCGCCTGTATCGAATCTGTATCCTTCTTGCCCCAGTACTGGCTTCCAAGCATAGTAACTCCGGAATTTATGCCATAAAAGAAGCCCCAGAGCAGAAACTGGAACTGATTGGCAAGGGAGACGGCAGCAAGTTCTTTCTGACCTACATAGCCAAGCATGAATACGTCAGCGGAGTTTACCGCATTGGAAATAAAATTCTGAATAGTAATAGGGATAACCAAGGCAAAAAGTGCCTTATAAAACTTCTTTTGGTCCTTCGACATCTCTAATCCTATGCTCATAACACCTCTTATATTATTTATTATCTTTTGATACCTATAAAGACATTATTCACAGCCTTTTCATAAAAATAGTAACTTACCCGTATTGTTGCAGTTAAGAGTATATGCTATCTTATATAAGTCTCTTTTCTTTAAGATAATAGTAAATACCATCCTCATCTACACTGCCACACACTTCATCAGCCACTGCCTTTACACTATCCGCGGCATTGCCCATAGCCACTCCTATCCCGGCAGCCTGTAGCATATCCACATCATTGCCTCCGTCTCCAAAGGCAATAGCCTCATCAGGAGAAAAGCCAAAATATTCAACCACCTTTTTTATCGCATTGCCTTTGCCGCTTCCATCAGGTATGATATCCACAGCCGAGTCCCACCAGGCTGCTATCTTAGCCTTTTTCGTACCTTTAAGCACCTCATCCCATTCACTTCTCTCACAGCCTAACATCATCTGATATACTTCCTCTTTAATCGCATTGTCAAACTCGTGAGAAGGGGTTGCCTTAAGGCTTGCCAGCTCGAAATACTCTCTTAGTGCATCATCAACGCCGTTTGTGACTATCCTGCTCTTTGTGGCAACTGCCACTGCTTTATTCATCCTTGTGGCATTTTCTATGATTTGAATAACCTCTTCATAAGGTATTACCAGGTTAGTGATTGCCTTATCCCCCGCCAGACAGACAGAGCCGTTAAAGGCTATGGTAAGGTCGAATTTCACCCCTTCAAACTTTGGAATGACGGCAAGAGGGCGGCCTGTCGCAAGACAGATAAGTACTCCGTTTTTCTGAAGCCTGTTTAGCGCTTCCTTTACCCTATCTGTCATATCAGGCTTACCAAACCTAAGAATCGTACCGTCAATGTCAAAAAATGCTATCTTAATCTTCTTCATTTTCCCTTCCTTTAAAATATAAATAGACTGTACTTCATTCTATATTATAATAGAATAAAAGTACAGTCTTTGTTGTTTCATTAATTATCTTTGATGTTTACCGGCATCCTACGACCTCTGAGCTAAAAGAGGACGGTATTTTAACTTAATTGCCTCGTCAAACTCTTCCCTGTTAAGTACCATGTAATGCTCCTTCTTTGTTTCTCCAAGAGCTTCTACTTCTACATTTTCAGCAAAATGGCTATAGGTAAAGCCAAGCTTTTCAGCCACTCTTTTTGACTTATGGTTGCCATCAAAGTAAGCTATCCATATCCTGTTTAAGCCCAGTTCAAGGAAGCCAAACTCCACAAGCTCCTTTGCAGCCTCCGGTATAAGCCCCCTTCCCCAATAAGGCTTTGCTAACCAGTATCCTATCTCTGCCTGATTCTCATCTGCGCCAAGACCTCTGCTTTTCTTGCTTCCGGCGTGTAAGCCTATGCTTCCTATCACCTCATTGGTTTCTTTATAGACAATGGCGTAGACTCCCGGTTTCATAAAGACGTTTTCAATTACTTCCATACTCTCTTCAACATCCTTATGAGGCTTCCAACCCGCAGACAGACCTATATCAGGGTCTTTGGCATACTTAAATAAGTCTTCTACATCTTCCATGTGCCATGGCCTAAGGATTAGCCTGTCCGTGATGAAGCAGGGAACGGTATCATACACAGCCTCTATTAGCTTGCCATTTACATAGGAGAGCTTCATAGAGAAGAACTGTCTGTTTCCGTTCTTAATTATCGAAAGAAAGAGCTCATCTCCCTTCCAGTGTGGAAGGCTAAGAAGCTTATCTTTATCAACCCAGACCAGTTCTCCTTCATCGCAGTTCTTTAGCTCTCCTTCAAAGTCCTTTACATTGAAGAGGTGCATGTACTCAGTTTCATTGTTTTCAGGCTTATCAAGATCTTCTGACACAAAGGTAACTATTCCGCAATAATAATACCCCATAGGCGTAAGTCCCGTTTCCTCAAAGACCTCTCTTTCCATACAGTCCTCAGGACTTTCCCCAAATTCAAACTTACCTCCAACCCCAATCCACTTGCCCTCATTTATATCGCCAGCCTTCTTATTGCGGTGAAGCATAAGATACTTACCGTCTTTTTCGATATAAACAAGAGTCGAATTATATACCTTCATAATTATATCCTTTACCCCTTTTTAGCCGCCTTTGCATACTCTTTTTCTGCATCGACAAGCACATTTTCGTGTCCTCTGTTTTTATTAAACCAGTCAATGGCATACGTGCAGGTAAGCTCAAGCTTCTTTCCCTCTTTCTCCATCTTCTTTACAAGGGCCGAAAGAAGCTTGCCGCCAATTCCCTGTCCCCTAAGTGAAGGGTCTACGACGGTGTGCATTACATTGCAGGCACCATTGATTTCAGGAAACTCCACATAGGCAGTTACCTTTCCCGACTCGTCTTCAAGCCATATTTTCTGATCGTTTTCCAAAAAATCCATACTTACCTCCTTATTTTCTTCAAAAACATGCACAATTTGCACATTTTTCAGGATTTGCAATGGGAGCGTTTGAAGCTCCCTTCGTTCCACACATCTTTGAATAATTATTATTGATATATTCCTACAAAGTAATTGTACATCATTTTTCAGAAATAGTCTACAAAAATCTGTAATTTTTCTAATAATCTCAGGATGTTGTTTGTAAATAAGTGCAATTCTAAATTCAGTTCTAACAATTATCTCGATTACCGTCCTATGTTCAGGCTGATTTTAACCCTATATTAACAAATTTTTATCCAATATTTATCATTATCCTTGTTAATTTTTTATTATTTTGACACAATGCTGAAAATCAAGTTTAGTGCTTTCTGTCCTTGTTTTTGTTAATGTGAGTATGGTATAATTATTTAGATAACGTGTACACCCACCCCATAAAATCTTAGAATGCTCTAATTTGCGGGCTTTTAGTATAGGGAAGAAATTATGGCACCGTCTAAACTCTGGCTAGTGCGGATTATCGGGAGGTTTTATGAGATATTTAAGTATGAGTTTAAGGAAACACCAAGCTCTTATACTTTTGATAACAGCCATGGTAACGGGACTGTTATTACTGTATTTTATCTTTGGTGTCGTAGGAAAGGTCCCCACTTCTTACTATAGGGAGCTGACGGATCTTGTAATAGAGGTTGAGCATAGCGATGGCACCATGGATACCTATAACAGCCACTTGTTCAGCTACTCTTCAAAAGATGATTTAATCACTATGCATATTCCACTCGATAAGGCTTGGAAGAGTGAATACAGCTCGATTAATTTCTTGTTTTACAACAGTATAATTAAAGCCTACTATAAAGATAAGCTTTTGGTAACCTATGGCGAGAACATCGACAGACATATGATAGGTAAGCAAAAGGTTACCATACCGGTTCCCGCCAAGGCTTATGGCGGTGAGATTAGAGTTGTAATCAAGCCTCTTACAGGTATACTTGAGGATACATTCAGATCACCTGTCCTTATGTCATTTAATACAGACCAGTTCTATCCTATCATAGGGCAGGAAGCGTTTTATGCGATATTCAGCGTGATACTTATCTTCTCCTTTATAGGAATGATAATATTTACCTTTCTCTACCGTACTGTGGACTTTGCAAGAGAAGGTACTTGGCTTATGGGGCTTATCTTCTCCATCACTCTCTGGTACATGGGCAACTCCGGTATGCTTTACATGCTTACCTCCAGCGAGAATATAAGTGCTGTAGGAGAATATATTGGAATGTATTTACTCTTTTCTACGGCTCCTCTTTTTTCAAGCTTTGAGACTGAGCGTCCTATTGTTAGAAAGTACTTAAGGATTTCAGGTTTGGTACTATTTGCGGCATTTTGGATTTGTCTTGCTCTTTACATCCTGCCATCAGGGTTTAACTATGTATGGCAGCTAAGATGGATGCAGGCACTCCAGATAGTAATGGTATTTTCAGCTCTTATCAGCCTCCTTTTCCCTGGCAAGAAGCGCAAGACCGGTGCTGACCAGGTTATGGGCCTTGGCCTCATAGGAGTTGCAATCTTTGGTATATTGGAGCAGATACGTATCATCGTTGCGGCTCAGATTACTGAGAACTGGCCACCTCTTTTACAGTGGTTTGCCAAGGCTCATTTCTCAACTGTACTCATTCTTCTCCTTGTCATTACCTTGTTTACATCTTATGTCATCAAGGTTAAGGACATCTTGCAGAAGAGCCTTAGAGAAAAGCATCTTGAGATAATTGCTTATACCGACAACCTTACCGGTCTTGGTAACAGGCAGTTCTTGCAGAGAAAGCTTAATATCCTTGATTTGACCAGAGAAAAGGACTATGCGGTTATCTTCGTAGATATAAATAAGCTTAAGTATGCAAACGATACCTTCGGACACGAAGCAGGAGACCAGCTGATTCAGATGGTTGCTACTGCTATCAAGGAGGCTATGGAAGGTAATTCGGAGGGCTTTGCCGGTAGAAACGGTGGCGACGAGTTTATCTGTGTTGCCATACCTTCTTCGAGAGTTAGCTCTATTACCAAAAACATAAGATACAACTTAGAGAGACAGAGAAATCAACAGCGTCCGCCTTTCCCTGTAGGAGTGTCTATCGGTGTTGCAACCTATAGAGAATTCCTTGCGGGAACTTCTGATTCAGCTCGTGGTGTAGTTTATTCAAGTCAGGTCATAAAACTTGCCGATGAGAGGATGTATGAGGATAAGATGGCACAAAGGAAAGGTCCTGGGGACATGAGATAATTACAGTGCAGGGGAGTTTAACTTTCCTGCATTTTTATAATGCTAAGGCAAGAAGGAGGTTCTTATGGAATACGAAGGAAGAATATGCCGTGGTCCTATGGAAATAAGGGCTTTTATGCTACCTGTAACTGTGGGATGCCCTTATAACAGATGTAAGTTCTGTGATTTATTTACGGACTTAAGGTATCGCAAAATAAGCATGGAAGATATCGAAAATGAGCTAAAGAGGGTGAGTGCACACGGCGGAAACCCCGAACTAATCTATCTGGGGGACGGAAGCGCCTTCCAGCTAAAAGCTGATGAACTGATTGAGATAATAAGCCTGGTTAAGCACTATTTCCCGGGGGCAGCTGCCTTTAACTCTGATGCGACCATAACCAGTATAAAAGGTAAGTCTGATGAAGAACTTAAGACCCTCCATAGCTTAGGCTACAACAAGCTCTATATAGGCATTGAAAATGCCCTGCCTGATGTGCTTAATTATATGGACAAGGACCACAGCGTGGACGAGGCTTATAGTGAGATAAAAAGACTGCAGGATGCAGGCTTTAGCTATGCAGCCCACTTTATGACAGGGGTTGCAGGAAGTGGCAGGTGGGAAGAGTCAGCTATAGCTATGGCAGAGTTTCTTACTGAAACAAAGCCTGAGAATGTGGTCAATTTTTCCATGTTCCTATCTGCCGATAAGCTCTCAGAGGAGATTAGAAACGGTAATTTTAAGCCTGCCACCGAGCTTGAAAACCTCAGGGAAGAACGAAAACTGGTAGAGCTTTTAGATGTGGACCCTACGCATCCTATCAAGTGGGACAGCTTCCACGATTGGATTCATGTACGTACCAGGGGGAGTCTCCCAAAGGATAAGGATAAGATACTCTCTGTGCTTGATAAGGCTATAGCTAAATTTGACAAGCTCCCTGATATCTACTCCATGAAAATGGGAAAGCCTGAAAATGATGATGGCTACGGCTTTTTAGGTCAGGAGAGCCCATCACTTAAGGATGTATATATTGCACCGGGAGCAGTATAATATAATGCTACAATTGTGGGAAGTAATAGTTCGATTGGGGCTTGATTGAAGGAAAATTTATTATCTTCTGACACGCAAAAATATGAGTAAGCAGCCAATTTTTTGCAAAAAAACGGTGTAGCCACACATACATGACTACACCGATATTTTTAGAGAATAACCATCTCTATGTGGAACTGCCTTTTGAGGCAGTTTTTTATGCTTTTAATTAAGCAAGCTTAGCCTTAGCTGCATCTGCAAGAGCTGTGAAGCCTGCTGCATCATTTACAGCGAGCTCAGCGAGCATCTTACGGTTGATTTCGATGTTAGCAAGCTTAAGACCGTGCATGAACTTGCTGTATGAAAGTCCGTTAAGTCTTGCTGCTGCGTTGATTCTTACTATCCAGAGCTTTCTAAAGTCGCCCTTTCTCTTTCTTCTGCCTGCATAAGCAGATGCAAGAGCACGCATAACTGACTGCTTAGCTATTCTATACTGTTTACTTCTTGCTCCTCTATAACCCTTAGCGAGCTTTAATACTCTATTATGTCTCTTCTTGGCACCTAAGCCACCTTTAATTCTTGCCATTTTATTTCCTCCTTAACAATTTAACTTTTATTTAGCTATATGGAAGTATTCTCTTCATTGGAGCTAAATTTGACTTATCAATTTCTGTTGCTTTACGAAGATTTCTCTTTCTCTTTGTAGTCTTCTTGGTAAGGATATGGCTCTTGTAAGCTTTCATCTTCATTAACTTACCTGTTCCTGTTACCTTAAAGCGCTTCTTAGCCGCGCTCTTTGTCTTCATTTTTGGCATAATTCTTTCCTCCTATAATCTAATTATTATCCTCACTAAGTACGTGAAAATAGCATTACTTCTTGCCCGTTACAACCATGGACATGCTTCTGCCCTCAAGCTTAGCCTGTTTTTCTACTGATGCTACGTCTCCAAGCTTCTCTAGGAATACATCTAAAATCTGCTTGTTAGAAGAAATGTGAGCCATTTCTCTTCCTCTGAAGCGGAGGGTTACTTTAACCTTATCTCCCTTTTCAAGGAACTTTCTAGCCTGGTTAGCCTTAGTATTAAGGTCGTTGTCATCAATATTTGGTGAAAGGCGAATCTCCTTTACTTCAGTAACTTTCTGCTTTTTCTTCGCTTCTTTCTCTCTCTTCGCCTGCTCATAACGATACTTTCTGTAATCGATAATCTTACAAACCGGCGGCTTTGCAGTAGGTGCAATTTTAACTAAATCAAGCTCTGCTTCAATAGCCATTTTCATTGCATCCTTTGATGACATAATTCCTAACTGTTCACCATTTTCTCCAATCAGACGGATTTCTTTATCCCTGATCTGCTCATTGATCATTAATTCGCTAATAGAAAAACACCTCCAAACTTATAATAAAAAATAGAGTGAATACACATAAGTATCCACTCTAGACAGACAGCATATAGCTGAAATAATTCATTTCTAAAGACCACGGTGCCCTTTTGCACTTAGGTGGAAGCGGATACTTCACTTTCTTGCTGTATGTACAGCTTTATTAGTTTAACACCTTTGACTGGGGATGTCAAGGATTATTTTTCTCACCTTATACGATGAATCTTGCAACCTCTTCCTGCAGGCTTACTGCTATCTCTGCTAAGTTTTCGCTTGCCTTAGATATATCGTCAATAGACTGAACCTGAGTGGCTACGGCTGCTGATGTCTCCTCTGAGTATATCGGTATAAAAATTAAGTTCTTTAGCCTAGCCAAGAAAAAAAATTATTGTCTTCTCGTATTCATTTTGTTCTTTGTTAAGAAGGCTGCACATTCTCTCAGATACGCCTTTTTCAGCGTATTCTTTAATTCCTTCAATGTACTCCAACCTGTTTTCATCGTGTATTATAGGTGGAATTATGTCATGTTTAAGTGCTTCTCTGTATAAGATTAGCCTCCCTGTACGTCCGTTTCCATCTTGAAAGGGATGTATCTTTTCGTATCTTGTGTGTAGGAGTGCAAGCGTACCTAGGTGCTTATCTGCATTTTTATACCAATTTAAGAGTTCTTTCATATCCCCAGGTACATCTGCAGGCAAAGAAGTCTGCATAGTACCTGCGATATTCGGACGCGCCTTATATTCTCCTATGTTATAGCCGTTTGCCTTATCCTCAAAGACTCCGCTTTTTAGCTCGTAATGAAATTTCTTTATGAGGTCTTCAGATAAGTCTTCATCCAAGGTTTTAAGCATATGATTAAACATAAGGAAATGCCCATTCATTTCTTCTATATCCTTAGACCTGTATGCGCTATCGCTTACAGGGAGCATTCCTGTATCAAAGAGGCTTGCAGTCTGGTTCTCCGTGAGGGTACTGCCTTCAATTTTATTTGAGTTATATGCCAGTTCTCTCGATGTAACGGCATATATCCCCGAACGGTCTCTCTTACTAAACTCAATAAGAAGCCTCTCTTTTAGCTTTTGTATCAAATCAGTCTTCATCGCTTATCTCCGCTTTTAGTTGTTATAGTTTCATCATTTAATCAGTATATCACTAAAAGCAGGTTTTTGCTATTTTTAAAAGGAGATATCCACAGTACTCATAGTTCTATTTAGAACTGTACAGCCGAATATCTCCTTTATCTCTTGTATACTCTTACTATATTTTCTTTTTTTAATAAGACTATCTCATCAACAAAATTTGTTTCTGAAAAGCGGAATATTCCTTTTTTGCATTATGCAAGCAGTTTTTCCTCCAAGCTGACATCAAGCCCAAACTCTTTCAAGTCCTGTTCCCTTATTTCTAATTCTGCCTTGATTATGTCAAGCATTTCATAATAAGCTAGTGCCTTGCCATCATAAAAAAGGTTGTTCTTATCCTTTTCCCACTCTCCAACAGTTTCTTGTGCATTTTTCAAAAGCCGACCAATTATATATTCAATTCCTTCTTTTGTGAGTTTCTCATTAGCCATCATAATCACCTCTCTTTTTAAGTTCTGCTATCCTATTATTGATAGATTCATTAAAGTTTCTTATCTCTTTTTCCCAATGTTTCTTTAGCCCTTCCTGCCTCGTAACGGTAATTTTGGTATGATTGGGAAGGGGGCACCCCTTCTTTTTTTGCTATTAACAATGATAATTATACACTAATATTATTCAATATCCAACTCTATTGGTTCATCTATCTTTTCACCGACATATTTTCCGTCTTTTTTTCTTTGTTTTACACATTCTGTGAGGAGATACTCAATCTGGCCGTTAAGCGAGCGGAAATCATCCTCTGCCCAAGATGCCAGTGCATCGTATAGTTTTTCTCCTATTCTTAAAGGTATCTGTTTCTTTGCCATGGTTCCCTCTCTTTATGTTTGGATTAATTGCAGTACACTTATAAATTCTAATTTGTCGGGCTAAAATAAGTTGCAAAGTAGACGCAAAAACTGATAAATGTCCAGACTCGCTCCGGCATCCGCTTCGCTACGCCTAACGCGCTCGCTTAGGCATTATCAGTTTTTGCTGTTATCTTACCACACAGTGACGCTCCGAATGATAACATTTCAGACTCGCTCCGGCATCCGCTTCGCTCCGCCTAATGCGCTCGCTTAGAATTTATCATTCGGAGCTGGCACCTTAAATTTATACAAATAATAACTAGAATACCAAATGAAAGACAGCTACTCCCCCCAGCCCCCTTGTGGCTGATGTGTTTGTTTGCAATCATTCATCAATTAAACAGCCGGAGCTGATAATGCCTAAGCGAGCGCGTTAGGTTTTTCGTCATCATGTAAAAACTTAAAAATAGCACCTTGCAGAAAAACCGGAGCGAGTCTGGACATTTATCAGTGAAGGCGTAACTTAGTCAAAAAACAAATACATCAGCCCTACAACTTAGAATTTGTGTATCAGTTCATATGTTTATATGCTGGCTAGTACAGGCTACCTGAGTTTACTACAGGCTGAGCTTCGTGGTTGCCGCAAAGTACTACAAGGAGATTTGAAACCATTGCAGCCTTTCTCTCCTCATCAAGCTCAACTGTCCCCTTTTCTTCGAGCATTTCAAGTGCCATCTCAACCATGCCTACCGCACCCTCAACTATCACCTTTCTTGCATCAATTATTGCATTTGCCTGCTGCCTCTGAAGCATCGCAGATGCGATTTCAGGTGCATAAGCAAGATAGGTAATTCTTGCTTCTACTATTTCAAGTCCTGCTATCTCAACTTTTTCCTGAATGAGCTTTCTGATACGCTCAGCCACTACAGTTGTAGAGCCACGGAGACTTCCGTCATCAGCAATTCCATCGCCTGTGGTGTCTATGTCAGGGGCTACATCATAAGGGTAGAGCTTAACTATATCTCTCACAGAGGTGTCGCACTGAAGTGACAGGTATTCTTTGAAGTTGTCTACGTTGAACACCGCAGCTGCTGTATCCACTACCTTCCAGATGACTGCAACTCCTACTTCTACAGGATTGCCAAGTGCGTCATTTACCTTCTGCTTGGAATTGTTGAGCGTCATTGCCTTGAGGGATATTTTATTGCCCATTGCTACTTCTGCATTGACACTTGATTTCACATCACCACTCTGTCCGAGCTTCGTCCTAGCCGCTGGATTGAAGGAAGATGCAAATGGATTGATAAAGTGAAAGCCTTCGTCTTTGAGTGTACCAATGTATTTACCAAAAAGTGTATAAACTACAGCTTCCTGAGGCCTAACCACCTTCACCCCGGCTATAAGTATAAAGCCCGCTATCATAACAACAATCCCAATAGGGATGCAAAATGTCATATCATAAATGCCGCCATAGGCTATGGTACCACAGCCTGCAAGTATGATTAACAGACTCACAAAGAGCATAGCGAATCCCTTTCCTGTGCTTTTAAGAATTTTCTCTTCCATAGTGGTTCCTTTCCGGACTATTAGTCCAAAGAATTTATTTGATATCAAATTCATATCACTTTAATATTTATTTGTCAACTGGAAGTTTAAAAGAAAATGTCCATACCAAAAGCTGTTTTTTCTGTCAGGATTTGGTATGGACTAGCTCATATTTAAATACTATATTATTCAGTTGTGGATATAGTCACTAATAACTTGCTCTGGTAGAGTCATAGTAGCACCCTGAACGCTAGCAGGAATCACTGATTACCCATTTATTCTTTCCCTCACTCTTTTAAAAACCTCATCCTTAGAGTGCCTAACCTTACATTCGTCTGCGTATTTGTCTGCTTCGTCAAGCCTTCTTTCAACAGAATCCGTAAGAGATGAATACTGTTCTATACTCATATCTTCACATTCGTTTTTCGTTATAAATATAGGCGAATTAGTGATATTCATCTTTTCTTCTATATTCGGGAATTTATTTTTTAACTCTGATACAGGCCTTTTATTTATCATGGTAACATCCTTTATCATATCAATTTTAACCTGCAATGAACCATTTTTTTAACAGTATCTTCTTGCCTTTACTATTTATCATGTAAAACCTTCCGGTTTCGTCTCCATTATTTGCTCCAAATTTACTTGTAAATACTATCAAGTTATTGCCACAGAGTGCCATCTGTTCTATCTTTTCTCCTTTAAAAACCGCTATAGTTTTATAATGGAATTTCCCATTCTTATAACTTCCCTCCAATACTTTATTTTCATTACCAATTTTAAATCTCTTATTCCTTTTCAAATCATATTCACCAGAAGGAATAATTTTTTCTATGACATTATTGTTACTTAGATCATAACAATTCTTATATGGAACAGAATATTTTGTATAGTAGATTTTGCTTCCCCATTTCCCTATATCATATATTTCATGTGTTTCTTTACTTATTAGCTTCTTTTTATTATTACCATCCAAAGTCATACGATATATTCCCGTAGATATAAAAATATTACCCACACCTTCTTCATTTATCAGTTTGCCTCCTATATAGTAAATGTATTTCCCAATTATTAATGGAGACCCTCCTAATGTCAGCTTCTTAATATTTTTACCATCTTTATCCATTTTAAATATAGAGGGTTTATAGTTCATGCTGCTAGGCTCTGCGTAAGAAAAATAAATTTTGTTTCCATGTATGCTAAGGTTTCTAACCCCAGTCTTCTCTGAGATAACAACCTCTTTGCCCGTCTTTAAATTTCTCTTAATTAAGCCAAAACTCCAGTCAGGACTATAATATAGATATTTGCCATCTGTTACCGAATTGTAATAAAAATCCACAATAGGAGAGCCATCCACTGCCTTGCGGCCTTTTTCAGCTCCCTCTGCTATAATCGGAATAAAGAATCCACTCATCAGAATTAAAACCATAAATACACTTATAACTTTTACTTTCATTTTGTTCATAGTATCACCTCTCATATGTTTTATTTACTTTATGCTGTAGGAATAGAAAATTGCTTCATCATTCTCTCGAACACGCTAACCTTCTATCTTCACCCCCTTAATTGGTCTTAAAAACTCCTCTGGCGCAATGTACAACTTCTCCAGTATTGGAATCAGATCAATGTATTCCTCTTCACTTTCTTTATTATGTTTATACTTAGCCATAACAACAAGATAGCCTTTATCCCATTCCTTTATCGCAGTGTATTTTTCTAACGAATACGGTGCTTTAAATCTTATTACACTATCTCCATAACGAAATATTGTAAATTCTCCCTCATTACTTAGAAGTGCATAATCAAATTGCATAGCGACCTCCCTAACAATCAAACTACTTATCGTAATTTTATCACTATATTGTCATAAAGTATATAACTAACTGCAAAAAACAAGTGATTTGTGAATACTTTGCAAGATAAATTACACATGTCAAAATCCCCCGCCAAAATATTTCATTTCAGCAGGGGATAATTATTCAAATAAGCCTAAATCACACCATTTATGCCATTAGGCCAAATTACATAAGCTTAAGATAAAGGCTCTTGATGTCCTCAAAGGTAAATTCCTTTGAAAAGAAAATGTCCATACCAAATCTATCTCTCCCCTAGCAACCAATCCCTGGCATTTATTATTTTGATGCCTTCTATGTCTCTTTGCGGATCATCGTCTAGAGTAAGTATTACTTTGGGGTAATCATCCTGTAGCATTTGGAGAGGTCTTATTTCTCTTTCCAATGTGGCTTTATCTCTTACAGTCAATGCAACCTGATAGTAATGATTGCCATCTTGATTCTGTGCAACGAAGTCCACTTCAAATGAGTCTACTTTGCCTATGTAGACATCATAACCTCTGCGAAGGAGTTCAAGATAAATTATATTTTCAAGAATATGACCTGCATCCATAGCACGCTTGCCAAGAAGCATATATCGAAGTCCTATATCAACTACATAATATTTGTCTAATGTTTTTAGATATTGTTTTCCCTTTATATCATATCTTTTGGCCTGATAAATAACATAGGACTCTTTAAGGGATGTAAGATATTTTTCTATCGTCTTAGAGTCAATCTTTCTGCCATCAGAAGTCATAGTATCCGCTATTTTTTTTATAGAAAGGGGATTGCCAATGTTATCAAAGATGAATTTTAAAACACTTTGCAACATCATTGAATCTGTTACCTGTTTTCGATTCATAATATCCTTGATTACAATCGTATTATAAATACTTTCCAAGTAATCTCTAACTATATTAAGGTTGGTGCCAAGCTCTAATACAAAGGGGAATGAACTCGTTGACAAGTAGTCTGTGTATTTTGTTGTGGCGTCATTTCCATCCCTTGCAATGCAGTATTCCTTAAATGAGAGTGGCAGCATCTCAATCTGTATATATCTTCCTGATATAAGTGTGGCTATCTCACTTGAGAGCATGTAGGCATTAGAGCCTGTCACATACAAGTCTACACCAGAATTTAACTGTAGGCTGTCAAGCACTTTAGGAAATTTATCTACATTTTGAATCTCATCTAGGAAAATATATGTCTTAACATCTTTTTTCAAACATTTTTTAATATATTTATTTAGACTTCTATAATCGGTTAAGTCCTCATATTCTAAATCCTCAAAATTAATAAAAATTATTTGAGATTCCTTAACACCCTGTTCTATGAGCCAATCCCTAAACTGAAGTAACAATGTGGATTTCCCGCATCTTCTGATTCCTGTTACAATCTTAATTATATTCTTATCCTTAAGCACCTTTAGCTTATCTAAATACTCTTCTCTAATTATCACTTTGCCACCTCCTCTCAATAAATAATAACACTACATTTCTATTTTGTAAAGTCTTTGGAATTAATTCCGAAAATAAGCTTAATTATTTAATTTATTGGATTTAATTCCGAATTTACTACAGGCTGAGCTTCGTGGTTGCCACAAAGTACTACAAGGAGATTTGAAACCATAGTTGCCTGCTGCCTCTGAAGCATAGCAGACGCTATTTCAGGAGCATAAGCCAGATAGGTAATCCTTGCCTCCACTATTTCAAGTCCTGCTATATTCACCTTTTCCTGAACTGCATTTTAATTCAAAAAAATCCCCCACCAAAACATTTCATTTCAGTAGGGGACAATTATTCATAATAAGCCTAAATCATATCATTTATTCCATTACGCTAAATTACTTGAGCTTTAGATACAGATTCTTGATATCCTCAAAGGTAGATTCCTTTGAAAAGAAAATGTCCATACCAAAAGCGGAATGTTTCTGTCCTCATTGACTATAGATAAGAGTGTTGCATTTTACCCAAAACCATTAGCTTTGTACGTTGACTTTGATTAGCAATAATAATATCATCAAAAATAAATATTTCAAAATCATTTACTAAGGTTTGACGCAATATGTTAGAGCAAAATCTTAATTAAATTTTTAGTAGGAGGCAATATGAGAGAATCAAAACTTTTCAGTATTTTACCTGAATATATATGTACGCCTGATGGGATGGCTATAGACAGACATGGAAATCTTGTACTTTCCTGTCCGAATTATGCCGAAGATAACTTGTCCGGAGTTGTTGTACGCCTTGATAAAGAAGGAAATGTAACAAAATGGTTTGATGTTCCGGTTCATCCTGAAACAGGCATAGCCCGCAATATGGGTATAGCCTTTGATGACGATTGGAATGTATATTTATGTGATAATCAAGGTTGGAGTGAACATCCTGATCTTATATATAAAGGACGTGTACTCAAGCTAAAGGTTACGGATGACGGAGAAATTTTGGAGACTACTGTGGTGGCATATGGGATGGAACATCCAAACGGTATCCGCATAAAAGATGGGTATATGTATGTTACACAAAGCTATCTCCATCCTGTGAAGCGTGAGGACGGCAAGCTGGTAAGCTGTGTTTATAGATTTAGAACAGATGAACATGATATACATATAAGCAATACTCTGAAAGATGAAAATATCTTTGCAACCTTTGTAACTGAAAATCCTGATTGTCAGTATGGAGCTGACGGTATTGTATTTGGGCCTGACGGCGCTCTATATGTAGGTAATTTTGGTGATGGTGCGGTATACCGTCTGACTTTCAAAGAAGATGGAAGCCTTGCTGAAAATAAAATATTTGCACAGGATGCTAAAAATTTGCAGAGTACGGATGGTATGATTTTTGATGATAACGGAAATCTTTATATTGCCGACTTCTCTGCAAATGCTATTGCAAAGGTAACTCCTGACGGCAAGGTGGAGCGTATTGCTGAAAGCCCTGACTGCACCGGAGTGGATGGAGGACTTGATCAGCCGGGAGAACCTATAGTATGGGATGGTAGAATTATAGTTTCATGCTTTGACCTTGTTACCGGTCCGGATAAGGTAAATGCTAAGCATGAAATGCCTGCTACACTTGTACAACTGGAGCTATAGAATAAAGTAATACACTAAAAACAATAGTCCATTCCACTATCCGATAAAATACTTCAGACTAAGATACGTACAAAATTAATCCCTATCAAAACCTGATATATTTTCTTTCAGTTTTGATAGGGATAAATTATTTTTTATGTAAATTCGAGCAAAATATTATCTTATAAGTAATTACATAAGCTTAAGATAAAGATTCTTAATATCCTCAAATGTAGGCTCCTTTGGATTTCCCGGTCTGCAGGCATCATCCATAGCGGACTGGGTAAGGAAGTCAAGGTCCTCAGGCTTTACTATAGCCTTGAGGTCAGCAGGGATGCCTACATCTTTAGAAAGCTGCTTTACTGCCTCTACTGCTGCCTTTCTATACTCTTCCTGACTCATCTTCTCTACGCCTTCAACGCCCATTGCGATGGCTACATCTTTTAACTTCTCTCCTGTAGCCTCTGCGTTGTACTCCATTACCGTAGGGAGGAGGATGGCATTAGCAACTCCGTGAGGTGTATCATATACAGCACCTAAGGAATGTGCCATAGAATGAACTATGCCAAGACCGCAGTTAGAGAAGCCCATACCGGTAAGATACTGGCCAAGTGCCATACCCTCTCTGCCTTCCTTTGTATTCTCAACAGCTCCTCTAAGGCTCTTCGCAATAAGCTCGATAGCCTTTAAGTTGAACATATCTGTAATTGTATTTGCACCAAGAGTCGTATAACCCTCGATAGCGTGTGTAAGTGCATCCATACCTGTTGAAGCAGTAAGTCCCTTAGGCATTGAGCTCATCATCTCAGGGTCTACAAATGCAACCACAGGGATATCGTGTGGGTCTACACATACGAATTTACGCTTCTTTTCTACATCTGTAATAACATAGTTGATAGTAACCTCTGCTGCTGTACCTGCTGTTGTAGGAACTGCAAATATAGGTACACAAGGGTTTTTAGTCGCTGAAAGTCCCTCAAGGCTTCTTACATCTTCAAACTCAGGATTGGTGATGATGATACCTATAGCCTTAGCTGTATCCATAGAAGAACCGCCGCCGATAGCTATGATATAATCAGCTCCTGCCTTCTTAAATGCAGCTACTCCGCCCTGTACATTTTCGATTGTCGGATTTGGCTGTATTTCAGAGTAAATCTCAAAGTCCATATTTTCAGCCTTAAGCAAGTCTGTTACCTTGCTTGTAACATTGAACTTGATAAGATCAGGATCTGAACATACAAAAGCCTTCCCAAAGCCTCTGTTCTTAGCCTCTACAGTAATCTCCTTGATTGCACCTGCTCCATGATAAGAAGTCTCGTTCAATACAATTTTGTTCGCCATCTTTTTTTCCTCCATTTTCTCAGACCTTAGTCTGTAACTACACCCTTCTGCAACATTATATTTGCATATAGAGCCTTTTCAGAAGTTGCTATTATGAGATAAGAGGTCTTAGCCTCCTCATAAAACTGAAATCTTTCGATGAAACCAATGGTTTTTTTGCCACGCTCATCGTATTTTGCCACTATCTCCTCAAACTCCTTCCATATAGGGGTTTCTACAGTATCTCCAGGTACCTTCTCCATAAGAGAAACAGACTTTTCAGTATAGGTGTCAAGCGGAAATAGCTTTAGTATAGCATCTAGTACCTCTGGTACTCCATGTCCGTCAAGCCTTATTACCTTAGCATTTTTGCCCATGGTATGAGCCGGGAAATTGCCGTCTGATATTACAAGTCTGTCAGAATGTCCCATTTCGCAGAGTGCCGCCAAAAGCTCAGGCGATAGTATCTTAGGAATATTTTTTAACATATCTTCTTCCTTCCTAATAATCAATTGTTTGTGAATGTTTTAACACATAATCCTTACATAAGGGGGTGCCTAAGTATAAGACACCCCTTGTTGTTATTATTTTACCACATATTTACTCATATAAGCAAGGCTTAATATCGTCTGCGTCCATATTGTCAGCGTTGTACCACTTAGCACCTGTATCTACATCTGATACACTCTTGCCATCAGCTGCTTCTACAGCAAGTTTAACTGCCTGGTAACCAATCTGTACAGGATCCTGTGTTACAGCACCTGCAAATGTCTTAGCTCTAACTGCATCAAGAAGCTTCTTTCCTGCATCAAAACCAACTGCGATTACCTTGTCAGCGCCTAGCTTATCAAGACCTTCGTTAGCTGTGATTATAGCATTTGCTGCAAACTCATTAGAACCGTAAATAGCTATAAGATCTTTCTTCTCAAGTATAGCAGAAGCAACTGCAGCTGCATCTACATCCTTAACTTCTGCAGGGATACCTACATCGATAACTACCTTAGCTCCAGCCTTCTCATTCTTTAAGCTGTCATGTCCCTCTACTGATACATTGTCTGCACCGCAAAGCTCTGTCATCTTCTCAACAAATCCCTTTGTTCTCTCAACGATGGACTGTGAGTTGGACTCTTGCGCTACTACACCGATTCTTACCGGCTCTTTAGCAGCCTTAATCTTTGACTCGATTAACTTATAAAGCTCTTCTGCTGCCAAAGCGCCAGCTACTGCGTTGTTTGTAGAAGCATTAGCCTTGATAGCGCCTTCTGGAGCATCAGGTACACCTGAGTCAAATCCGATAATAGGGATGCCTGCTTCCATAGCTGACTGGATGGATGAGATACTTGCCTTAGTGTCAAGGGCTGCAAGACAGATAGCTGTAGGCTTTTTAGCTATAGCAGTGTTTAAGTATTCTACCTGCTGTGCAATAGCTGATTCATTGTCAGGTCCCTGGAAGGTAACCTCAACACCAAACTCCTTAGCAGCGTTCTGTGTACCAAGCTCAACTGCTTTCCAGAACTGATGCTGGAAGCCCTTTGCGATAACGTCAATGTGCTTTGAACCGCCATCTGTTGTTGTACTTGCTGCTGCACTTGACTTTGCTGAGCTAGCGGTACTTGTTGTGCTTGTAGCGCTTGACTTTGCACTGGTAGCTGACTTTGTTGAAGTAGTTTTGTTACCGCTTCCGCCACAGGCTGTAAGCGCTGATACTACCATAACTGTGCTAAGAAGTGCCGCCATAAGTTTCCTTGTTTTCATCTGTTTTCCTCCTTTATTGTATTAATCCAAATTTTCACACCCTTTAATATTTGAGTGATTTGGAATTAATAGGTTCTAAGTTATTACTGACTATTTTCCTCTCTTTCTGTTAAGTACATCCATATATACCGCAAAGATAAGGATGATACCTGTGATGAAGAGCTGATAATGCGACTGTACTCCTATATAAGGGAAACCAATCTTTAACACTGTCATAATGAAGACACCTACTATAGTTCCAAGTATGGTACCTACACCACCTGCAAGAGATGTACCACCGATAACTACACCTGCGATTGCATCAAGCTCAAAACCATTACCTGTATTTGGCTGTGCTGTTGTAAATACCGCTACATAAGCAATACCTGCAAGTGCTGCGAATAAGCCTGAGAATACATAGGCAAGTGTCTCATACTTAACTACGTTGATACCTGAAAGTCTTGTAGCTTCTTTGTTTGATCCGATTGAAAGGATGTAGCGTCCTGTCTTTGTTTTATTTAAGATAAGAGCCATAACTACCGCAATCACCGCAAGAAGCACAAAACCTGTAGGGAAATTCTTAGGTAAGATTCCACCGTCCTTTGTTATCATAAAGAACTCTCTAAACCAAGCTCCTGCTGAATCTCCCTGTGGGAAAGATATTGTCTTAGTTCCTGATACGATTGAGCCAAGACCTCTTGACATCATCATCGTACCGAGGGTGGCTATAAATGCCGGCAATCCCATTTTCGCAACCATCAGTCCGTTGAGAAGTCCAAAAAATGCACCACTTAAAAGGATCACAAGAAGTACGATACCCATTGGAACACCCTTTTCCATAAGGGTTCCACCTATGAGGGCTGAACAGATTGCTATTGTACCTATTGAGAGGTCTATGCCTCCGGTTCCGATAACAAAGGTAACACCAATTGCCATAAATGCCACATAATATGCAGATTTTGCAATATTGGTAAAAGTTGTTATCTGTAAAAATTTATCAGGTGTAATGGCTGCAAATGCTATACAAATAAGTACCAGTGCAGCTATAACTATTGTACGCTGATTAGAAAATATTTTTTTAATATCCATGGTTACTCTCCCCTTAACGTTTTGTAGCAGACTGCATAATGACTTCCTGATTCGCCTCTGCGATATCCAAAATTCCTGTAATTCTTCCTTCGCACATTACAATTACCCTATCGCTCATACGAAGTACCTCAGGAAGCTCTGAGGATATCATTATTATGGATTTTCCTTCTTTTGCGAGGCTTTCCATAAGTGCATAGATTTCACTCTTAGCACCCACGTCTATACCTCTTGTAGGCTCGTCAAAAATAAGGATATCAGAGTTTTTCACCAACCATTTAGCTATAACCACCTTCTGTTGATTGCCGCCGGAAAGCTTCTTAACTAGCTGTGATACGCTAGGAGTCTTTGTCTTAAGGCTCTCTACATATTTCCTCGAAACTTCCTTGCTCTTTGCCTTATCTATGAAAAATCCCTTTACAAAGTTGTTTAACGAAGAAATAACTGTATTTTCCTCTACTGACTTATCAACTATAAGACCATAGCGCTTTCTATCCTCAGAGAGATAGCCTATACCATGTGCTACTGCATCCTGCGGAGTGTTTATAGCGACTTCCTTGCCATTTATAAATATCTTGCCGGAATCCTTTTTATCTGCACCAAAGATAAGTCTGGCAACCTCTGTACGGCCTGCTCCCATAAGGCCTGAGAAGCCAAGTATTTCACCTTTTCTAAGCTCGAAGCTTACATCCTTAACCGCCTTACCTCTGTTTAGGTTCTCGCATTTAAGCACTACAGGCGCATCTTTTGCTACATTTGAAGCTGTCTTAGGCTCGCCAAATATGGCTCTACCTACCATCAGCTTGATGATATCATCCTTGCAGCATTCTTTTGTAATGAGGGTTCCTACATATTCACCATCTCTCATTACTATAACTCTGTCTGATATAACATTGATCTCATCCATTCTGTGAGATATGTAAACCATGCCGGTTCCCTGCTTTTTCAAGTCTCTTATTACCTTAAAAAGTTCCTCTATCTCAGAGTCTGTAAGAGCTGCAGTAGGCTCATCAAAGATAATTACCTTAGCCTTTGAAGATATTGCTTTTGCAATCTCCACCATCTGCTGCTTTCCTACAGTCAGATTACCGATTTTTTCAGCAGGATTGATGTCTATCTTCAATACCTTGAATAACTCTCTGGCCTTCTCATTCATCTTCTTATCGTCTATTAAAAATCCATTCATTTCTTCGCGTCCAATAAAAAGATTCTGAGCTACTGTCAGGTCGTTCATCATGTTAAGCTCCTGATGAACAATGGAGATTCCTGCTTCCTCAGATTCAGCAGGTCCCTTAAAACAGACCTCCTGTCCCATATACTGTATTTCACCGGAATCTTTTGAATATATACCGGTCAAAATCTTCATAAGAGTAGATTTGCCGGCTCCATTTTCTCCCATCAGGGCAACTACCTCACCCGCCTTTAGGTCTAGTGCTGCATTTTTAAGTGCTGCAACGCCTGAGAAGGATTTGGTAATTCCTTTCATTGAAAGTATTAAATCACCCATATTAACTCCTTAGCAAAAGCTATTCTCTTATACTCTTCTTCTGTCCGTAAGTCTTAAACTTCTCAGCCATAAGTGTCATCTCTTCAGGCGGAAGTACAACAGGATTGCCTATACTTCTTGCCTTTACATAGACTTCTGAGCAGTACTCAATCTCTTCAACTATGTTAAATGCATTGAGGAGGTCATTTGCTCCTGCAAGCACTCCGTGGTTGGCAAGGATAACTGCCTTTCTATCTTCCATTGCCTTACAAGCATTTACAGCAAGTTCGTGTGAACCGTAGGTTGCGTATTCTGCACATCTAACTGTAGGTCCTGCTACTGCTATCATATAGTGAGTTGCAGGAAGCTCTTCCCTGAGGCATGCCAGTACAGTTGTGTACATAACATGTGCGTGGATAACTGCATCTATGTCATCCCTTGTCCTATAAGGCATAAGGTGCATTTCCCATTCTGAAGAAGGTGTGCGTGTGCCCTCTATTGTCTTTCCGTCCAGGTCGATTATTACTATATCCTCAGGCTGAATCTCAAAGAAGTCAATTCCTGAAGGAGTAATAGCCACCATCTTGTTCTCTCTATCAAATACGCTTAAGTTTCCGCCTGTTCCCTTGGTAAGTCCGGCAGTCACCAGCTTCTTACCATATTTCACAAGCTCCTCTCTAGCTTTTTCCATTAACATAACATCATCCTCCGCTGGTCATAAGACCGCTTCTATTTTCTTTTTAGCGTTTGCTATCAAAGCTTTTGACAGCAAACGCCATTTATCTCTTATATCATAAACATCGTTTTATCTGTAGAGCGGTCCGTAATAAGCACAAGCTCTGAAATCCTGGCTCTCTAAATCTGTAGTTCCAAATCCATTAAATGAATGTGGTCTGAAGATTCTATCCTCAGTTACATTGTGGAAAGCAACAGGAATTCTAAGCATAGAAGCAAGAGTTATAAGTCTGTCACCTACGTGGCCATGAACTGTTGCTCCGTGGTTAGCACCCCACTTAGCCATTACATTGTAAACGCTGTCTGCTGACTTGGTTGAAAGATTTGGTGCAAACCAGGTTGTTGGCCAGCTTCTGTCTGTTCTCTCATCGAGTACCTTATGTACATCATCTTCAAGTACACAGGTATAACCCTCAATTATCTGCAAGGTAGGTCCTACACCCTCAACAATATTTGTTCTAATCATAGTAACAGGCATCTCCGCTGCTGTCTTAAAGTGCGATGAGAAGCCGCCTCCTCTGAAGTACTCATAGTTCGCTCTGCACCAGTCAGTAGCCTCTGTAAGAGCCTTGATATCCTCATCTGTAAGGTTCCACCACTCCTTCATGCAGCCTTCGCCCTTTTCATTCTTAGCTGCAGCTGAACCGTCCAAGCAGCTTGCTCCTGAGTTAATAAGGTGCATAATACCGTTTGCGGCCTTACCTGTAAGTTTCTTTCCTGTTACTCTCTCAACAGACTCAGGTGACCAATATGTTCTTACATCACTAAAGATTGCTGCTTTATTGGTTACAAGCCATCCAAGCATCATAGATACACCGTTAAGTGTGTCATTCTCAGTTGCAAATGGAATAGGCTCTCTCTTGCCATTCCAGTCAAAGCCTGAAGCTGTAATAGCCTCTGTAAAGTCAGCATTTGGAAGCCAGTCTGTCCACATTCTCTGTCCCTGGAAACCGCCTGCTATAGCATTTCTACCAAGTGACTCCTCGTGCCAGCCGATTTCTGCAAGCTTTGGATTGCCCTTAAGAATGTCTCTTACTACAAGTGCATGCTTCACGCAGAACTCCCACTGCTTCTCCTCAGGTATCCATCTGGATTTCTTAATAATCTCAGGGAAATCCTTTCCTGCATTGGTATTGTAGCCCTCTTTGCAGTTCTCACGAACCCACTTAAGAGCTCTCTCATATTCTTCGTGGTCGTAGATTTCAAGCTCGATTCTTCTTAGAATCTCAGTCATGTCTACCCACTCAGTTCTCATTCCGAGATATTTCTGGAAGAAATCTACATTTACAACTGAACCAGCAATACCCATAGATACTGAACCAAGGTTTACATAGGACTTATTCTTCATAAGGCCCACTGCAATTGCGCCTCTTGCAAAGTCAAGTATCTTCTTCTTTACATCTTCTGTAATAGTCTCATCATTCTTGTCCTGAACTTCGTGCCCATAAATTGAAAATGCAGGAAGTCCTCTCTGTGCATAAGCAGCCATAACTGCTGCAAGATAAACAGCACCAGGTCTCTCAGTTCCATTAAATCCCCATACTGCCTTTATCGTGTTAGGGTTTAAGTCCATGGTCTCTGTACCGTAGCACCAGCAAGGTGTTACTGTAAGGGTACCAACTACGTTCTGAGTTGAGAAAAACTCATCACATTTAGCAGCCTCGCCGCCACCACCTATAGTACAAGGTGAAATCACACACTGTACAGGTGTTCCGTCAGGATATTTAAGTTCGCTCTCAATAAGCTTTTTAGCTCTATTAGCCATTCCCATTGTCTGGTCCTCAAGCGCCTCTCTAACACCGCCCCAGCGGCCGTCAATTGTTGGTCTAATGCCAATTTTTGGATAACTCATGTCATTTTCCTCCTTAAAATATGTATGTTAGTATGTTTTCATTTCCTGCGATTTATAAGCAGCCTCAAGCCCCTCTTCGATACTCTTAATTTCTCCGAGTGCCTTCAACTGAACTATAATATTACCAAGAGCTGAAGCCTCATAAGGTCCCGCTGTAATGCTTACATCTAGTCTTTTAGCTATCAGCTTGCAAAGAAGTGAAGACTTTGCCCCACCGCCTATCATATGAACCTTCTTATACTTTTTGACCGATATTTCTTCAAGGGCGGTTTTTACTTCAAGGTATTTCTTTACCATGCTCTCATAGATAACTCTGAAATAGTCCATTTCATTCTCAGGAAGTGCAAGCCCCTTTTCTCTAAGAAACTCATCTATTACTTCTTTGGCATCAGCCTCTTCACTACCAAATCTAGGATCTTCCATATCTATCAGATTGGTTATGATCTCTTCCTTCTTAAGCGACTCTTCCACATAGGCTGTAATCTCATCAAACTCAAGCTTTTTTCCAAGCTTTTTCTCGAAAGCACTCTTATATTTTTCAAGCAGATAAAGCCCTGTAAGATTCTTAAATAAAAGCGGAGTAGAATCAAAGCCCAGCTCATTAGTAAGTCCCTTTTCATAGGCTCTCTCAGATAAATCAGGGCTTTCTACCCTTATTCCAAAGAGTGACCAGGTGCCGCAGCTAAGGAACATCGTGTCTGCATCCGTCATTACCTTGGTAAGCAAGACTGCACTAGCTGTATCGTGACCACAGACTGAAACTACATCTACATCCAGGTCTTTTAGTTCATCTATAAGCCCTGTCTTAATATTGCCTGTGATAGAGCCAGCCTTTGTTATCTTTGGAAGCTTGTTTTTATCTAGGCCATAAGTCTCAAGCAGTTTATCGCTATAATCTCCTGTTTTAAGATTAAGTATCTGAGTGGTTGATAGTATGGTTTCTTCACCTGTCATATTGCCGGTTAAGAGATACTGTATCAAATCAGGCATCATAAGCAGCTTATAAGCCTTTTCATAGCCATCCGGATTAAGCTTCTTAAATGCCAATAACTGAAAAAGGGTATTTATACTCATAATCTGAGTTCCTGTTTCAGCAAATATTTCCTTCTCACTAAGGCTCTTTAAGGCTTCCTCATAGCCTTCCTGATGCTTTGGATCCCTGTAACAGACAGGAGGCTCAACCAGCTTTCCTTCTTTATCTACCAGGCCGAAGTCAACTCCCCAGGTGTCTATGCCCACCGAAGATATCTCGTGTCCGTTTTCCTTTATGGTTTCCACGATTTTCCTTACAAGTTCATCAAAATCCCAACGAAGCCTTCCATTTGAACTTTTTATTTCATGAGAGAATCTCATAACCTCTTCAAGCTTTATCTTGCCATCCTCAATATAGCCTATTATCCCTCTTATCGAGGTGGCTCCCATATCTATTGCCAGTGCTTTTTTCATATATGCTCCTTCAATAAATATAAATCCGGTTTATTTTTTACTATATTTTTATGAATTTTTTGAGATGATCTTAAATTTCTTTGTAGTTTTTTACTAATCATCTGAACTGATAATAACATATTATGAATATTTTAGCTATACTTGGAGATTTAGTTGAATTTATTTTTTAAAATATCTGTTTTTGATTCATTTTTGTTCTAAAATGTTCATTTTGATTTATTTTTCCTTTGATTTATGAACAAAAAGTGTTATACTACCTGTAGCTGATATGTGGTAATAAAGTTACACATTTTGAGCATATGTTCAAGATGCTAACCTTTGTGCTGATTATTAGATAACAAATCAGGATATCAGCAGCATTTATTAAACTGGGATATGGAGGCTGATTATGAAATATATTGAACGAAAGAAACAGATTTTAGCCTATCTTTCAAGCGGAAATGGTGTTGGCGACATTACAAATATGTGCAAGAAGCTCTATGTATCAAGGTCCACCTTGCGCAGGGATTTGATTACCCTTGAGGAAGAGGGAATAATAAAGAGGTATCATGGTGGGATAACCCTGGTCTCTCCCAGTTCTTCTGAGAATTCCATTAATATAAGAAAAATGGAAAATACAGATAAGAAGATGACTCTTGCCAAGCGTGCCCGCACCCTTTTGCAGGATAACATGGTCATCTTCCTTGATTCCTCTTCTACTGTAAGCCTTTTCATCCCTTACTTAAAGCCTTACAGCAATCTAACTGTTATAACCAACGGAATCAATATTGCAAGCCAGTTAAATACCTATCCTAATATCAAGTGCTACATCTGCCCGGGAGTGCTAAAGAACAAAAGTCTCTCCATAATAGGAGAGTATGCTTCTGCTTTTATCAGCAATTTCCGTGCTGACATAGCCTTCATATCAAGCAAGGCGATTACAACTCAGGGAATATTTGAGGGTGATGATTCCCAAGCCCTCTGCAAGAAGGAAATGATAAAGAACTCCTTCAAAACTGTGCTTTTGCTTGATAATAGCAAGGAGTTCAAGGAGGGGTATTTTAAGCTCGCTGATTTTTCTGATTTTGATGTGATTGTGTCAAATGGGGCTTTTGGAGAAGGGATTATGAAGGAAATTGATATGTCAGACTGTAAGCTGTTGTTTTAAGTTGTGGGGCACTATAAATCAACTAAGTGACGCTCCTACCTTTAGCCTATGAGCAATGCAAAAAAGTTAGGAGCGTCACTTAATAAGACAAAAGATCACATTAGCCATCTCAAATCACAAAACCAGATAATCCGGTACCCCATCCTTATATCTGCAACTCATTTCTCCCTGGACTAAAGGCCTTAAATACTTCATCATCTCCTCTGTAACTCCATTGTGAGCCTCATTTATCCACTGAAGAGGAACCTTCTTTTCAAGATTAGCAACTTCTGCTATGTCAACTGATGAATATTCCACCTTGTAAGGCTCATCAGAAACCCTTGTAAGTCTTGCCATCTTCCCTGACAGCCCCTCACGGCCAAGTCTTACAGCCACTCTTCCAAGCTCTTCTGACTCCCTTATATCGGTCTCGCTGAGGCAGTGCGATGCACAGCGCTGTACAAGGCTTAGTTCTATGTATCTTGCCTTGTATTTAAGCTCATCTTTTAGGACCTTTTCAAGTATCCTACCATTTCCTGCAAGCTGCTTATGGCCAAAGGCATCTACTTCTCCTTCTGCATCCGCTTCATTTCCACCAGCCTGCTCTATAACCGTACCCTCGCTTAAGGCAACGATTACATTCTTTGACTTCTTCATCACTTCCTTAAGGTCAGCCACAAATTTGTCTACAGAAAGGGTGACCTCGCTTAAGTAAATGAGATAGGGAACCTCGCTGTCCTTTTCAGCTGCAAGTGCCGCAGCGGCTGTAAGCCAGCCCGCGTTTCTTCCCATAATCTCGACTATAAGGATGTTTTCCCTGTCATAGACCTTTACTTCCCTTGCAAGCTCGTGGCACACAGTAGCTATGTATTTTGCAGTAGAGCCAAAGCCCGGGCAGTGGTCTATACCATTTAAGTCATTATCTATGGTCTTAGGAGCACCATTTACAGTAATGTCTGTTATTTTATTTTCGTTAAAATACTCCGAAAGCCTGTAAACTGTGTCCATCGAGTCATTTCCACCTATGTAGACAAAATGTCCTATGTCGTATTTTCTAAATACTTCCACGACCCTCTTAAAGTCAGTCTCATCTTCCTTTGGATCTGAAAGCCTGTAACGGCAGGAGCCAAGAGCTGAAGCAGGTGTACGCATAAGCTTGTCCAAATCATCTTCAGAAAGCTTCGTCAAATCTACAATATTTTCTTTTAATATCCCCTCTACTCCAAATCTTGAGCCATATACCTTTGCTCCCTTATTTTCTTTGCACCACTCCCTTATTACCCCAGTGAGAGTCGCATTTATTGCCGCTGTTGGCCCGCCTGACTGGGCTACTATAAGATTCTTCATTACCCTTAACTCCTTGTCAATGTTTCAAACTTGTATCCTACACCCCAAACTGTAGAAAGCCTCCACTCTGCGTGGTCATTAATCTTCTTTCTAAGCCTTTTCACATGGACGTCTACTGTTCTGGTGTCACCTATGTACTCATAGCCCCAAATTCTGTCAAGGAGCTGTTCCCTTGTAAATACCTGATTTGGGTGAGATGCCAGAAAATAAAACAGCTCCAGCTCCTTAGGCGGCATATCCACCCTTTTATCATAGTAAGTAACAGAATAATTGGTTAGGTTTATTTCCAAATCCGCATAGCGTACTCTGTTAATGTTCGCATCTTCTTCTACTCCTGTAGAATCCTTATTGTCGCTACCGGCTCCTGCATCTGTACTAAATCTCCTAAGTACTGCCTTTACCCTTGCTACAAGCTCTTTTGAGTCAAAGGGCTTAATCATATAGTCATCAGCACCAAGCTCTAAGCCTAACACCTTATCAAAGATTTCTCCCTTTGCGGACAGCATAATGATAGGCACTTTCGAGGTTTTCCTAATCTCCCTGCACACATCATAGCCATCCTTTCCCGGAAGCATAAGGTCTAGCAGGATAAGGTCAGGCTGATACTCCTTAAACAGGGTAAGAGCCACCTCACCGTCCTCTGCCCTCTTTGTATCGTAGCATTCTTTCACGAGATAGAGCGATATAAGCTCGGATATATCCTCATCATCGTCCACTATAAGTATCTTTTGTTTCTCAGACATTACTTTTCTCCTCACTATATTATCTGCCGTTTAGCACATCTCTTCTTTTTTTATAATCAGGCATAATATTTCCTACAACCCTCCAAAAGTCTTTGGAATGATTTGGGTGTATGAAATGCGCCATTTCATGTACCACCACATACCGAAGACATTCCTTAGGTTTGTGAATCAGCTCAAGGTTTAGAGTAATTTTGCCTCCCTTTGGCTTGCAAGAGCCCCATCTGCTGGTCATCTTCCTTATGCTGATACTGGGATATGCAACTCCCATTTCCTTAAAATCAGGATAGCAGAAGTCCACCATCTTCGTAAATACTTCTTTTGCCAGGTTTAATTCCCATTTCTTTAGCAGCCGTTCTTTTTTCTCCCTGTCATTTACATCTTTTACAAAGACATAAATGTACTCACTACTTGCCTTCACGCTTTCTTTAGGTGATTGCACAACCTTGAGGCTTAGATTTTTCCCAAAATAATTTATTTCATCTCCAGTATTATAACTTATTTCTCTGTTATTTTCCGCATTTTTACCATTTTCCTCAAATCTCTTAAAAGCTTCCAGTATGAACTCTTCTTTGCTTTTTATAAATCCTTCAATCACATTCACAGGAACTCTTTTGTTTGCAGATACGTAGATAATCTCACCGAGTTTCACCCTTAGATTTATATTCTTTACGGTTTTTCTTTCCAGGGTGTAGTCATACTCTTTCACACCAAGCCTTATTTTCCTAACTTCAACACTCATATTCCAAATCTCCTACGGCTTTTATTCTACCATAGAAAGTTTATAAATGCATTAATATTATACCCTTATCCCCTTCATTATCTCCCCAATTGGAGCATTGATTGTAAGCCCAGCATTTACATTTTTTCCGGTCTCTGACTTATTTATCACCACAAGGTGCTTTCCGTGAAAATAGTCCACAAAGCCTGCTGCCGGATATACTACCAAAGAAGTCCCTCCTATAATGAGGGTGTCAGCCATTGAAATAGCCATAACAGCCCTTTGGGTTACATTTTGGTCAAGTCCTTCTTCATAAAGCACTACATCAGGCTTTATGACACCGCCACACTCACAATGTGGAACTCCCTCAGAATTCTTTACAAAGTCTGCATCGTAGAATTTACCGCATTTCATACAATAATTCCTATGTATGCTTCCATGTAACTCATAGACCTTCTTGCTGCCTGCCTGCTGGTGAAGCCCGTCTATATTCTGAGTTACTACAGCTAATAGCCTGCCTGCCCTCTCAAGTTCGGCTAGCTTAAGGTGGGCAGAGTTTGGCTTTGCATCCAGATACATCATCTTATCCTTATAAAACTCATAGAAGGCCTCCGGGTATCTTAGAAAAAAGCTATGGCTTATAATCTGCTCGGGAGAATACTTATACTCCTGATGATAAAGCCCGTCAGCACTTCTAAAGTCAGGTATTCCGCTCTCCGTAGACACTCCCGCTCCTCCAAAGAATACAATTCTACTGCTGTCGTCTATTATTTTCTGAAGTTCTTCAATTTCTTTTTCATACATAGTAGGCACCTCCCTTATTTGCAATTATTATCCGATTTCGTCTAAGACCTTAAAATAATCCTTAAAAGTTTTCGCTGAGCAATCTGGATTTTTAATTATTACACCAGCTCTTCTTAGCCCCACAAGCGCAAAAGCCATAGCCACACGGTGGTCGTCATATGTCTCTATTTCTACATCTTGCCCATCCATTTTTTTCGGGAAAATGCTTATCTCACCATCCCCCATAACAGCCCTAATTCCAAGCTTTTCCAGTTCATTTTTTATGGCAAGAAGACGGTCTGACTCCTGCATACGGATATGGGCTATACCGGTTATCTTTGTCGGGCTTTTTGCAAATGCGCTGACCGCCGCAAGAGTGAGACTTTGGTCTGAGAAGCTGTTAAGATTTGCTTCAATTCCCTCATAGCACCCATCCTTAGCTCCGGAAAGTACTATTCCATCGGCCTCCTCTTCAAGTTTTGCCCCCATCTTAGTCAGAAGTTTAACAAACTCTATATCGCCCTGAATGCTGTCTAAATGTACATTTTTTACCTGAACCCTGCACCCGAGAATCTCTGCTGCCGCGTAAAAATAGCAGGCCGCAGATACATCAGGCTCAATCACGTATTCTCTACCCTTATAAGCCCTGCCTCCGCTTAAAATATACGATACTACTCCTTTTTCACAGACTACATCAGGCTTCATCTCAAAGCTTTCCATCATCCTCGCTGT
Source organism: Catonella sp. (assembly GCF_057250765.1). NCBI lineage: Bacteria > Bacillati > Bacillota > Clostridia > Lachnospirales > Lachnospiraceae > Catonella > Catonella sp. The sequence goes on along the minus strand of NZ_DBHIEC010000014.1, from coordinate 38,049 downwards.
CATGTCCACATAGGGCAGGCTTTCTCTGCCTCCTGCTATATTTACTTTTAGTCCATCAGGCAGTAAAAACCCCGTCATAACTACTGCGCTTAGAAACTGGCTGCTAACGCTAGTATCCAGGCTTATTTCTCCGCCTTTTACACCTCTTGAATCTATAGAAAATGGAAAATGTCCCTCCTTCTCATCATAACTTATGACTGCTCCTAGCTTAGTAAGAGCATATAAAAGCGGTTTCATAGGGCGTTTTTTCATCTGCTCAGAGGCATCTAAGTGATATACTCCAGCACTAAATGCCAAGAGCGCTGTAAGAAATCTGGCTGCTGTCCCCGCACTGCCTACATTTACAGAGGCTTCTCTAACAGGAAGCCTTCCTCCACAGCCCTGTACGGTAATAGTTTCATTTTCTTCATCTATCTCCATTTTTATGCCAAGAATGCTGAGACAGGCAAGCATATTTTTGGCATCATTTGAAAAAAGAGCACCTTTAAGAATAGACTCCCCCTCAGCAAGAGCCGCTATAAGGAGAGCCCTGTTGGTTATACTCTTTGAGCCTGGAACCTTCACCCTTATGGTCTTATTTCGGTCTATCTTGTCAAAAATGCACCTAACTCTATATTTATCCATATTCTCACCCTATCAAGTAATTCCCCTAATTATTCTTAGTCTTCTCTTCCCCACAAAATTCACTTCTTACGCCTTTTCATATAGAAAATGTACTCTTCTACTGCAAGCCACAATTGAATTTTGCACGCTTTTATCTAAAGATATTGATGCCAAAAAATAATAATTTTTTTGACACTTGTATCAATTAAATACATTATAGTCTTATATTAGCCTCTCCTGCAATTGTATTTTAAAATAACCCATCAGGCAAATCTTCACCTGATGGGTTTTTATTATTTCAGATATAATTGTCATGTATTTTGACGCACTAATCCTAGTTATAGACAAACTTCACTTCCTTTTTATCGGACTTTGAAGCCTCATCCCTTTCCTTCTTCGTACCTTCAGCTATATCAATTGCATCGAGCCTTACTCCTGCATCAAAGGTCTTGGATGTTGTATCTGAAAATGCAGACTTTATGCTCTCAGCAAATCTTTCAAGCTTCTTAGCTATGCTATTTCTTTCGGCAGCCATCTTTATAGCATCTTCATTCCTCTTTGCAAGCACTTCACGCAGTTTTTCCCTGACCTTCATTTCTGAGTCATAGTCATTCTTTGATATCTCGCCTTCAAGATAAAGCCTCTTAATATCAGAGTCTGACTTACCTGTAAAAGAAACATCCTCTTTGTCTTCTGACTTTTCGGCTTCCCTTTTCTGCTCTTTTTGAGCCAGTTCTTTAAGGGCTGCATTCCTTTTTTCAGACTTGGCTTTTTCTGCCTTGCGGTCATTTTGCGACTGCTCGGCCTTTAGCTCAGCCTTATTTAGCCTAACGTTACCCAAGGCTTCCTTTTGCTCATTCTCGTCAAGCTTTTCGCTCTTTTTGGCTTCACTTGCCGCATCATACTTAGCCACAGCCTTCTTGCTAATCTGAACAGTGTCTCCGTCCGGCGAAACTGCGACCTGATTCTCCAGTGGCTCACTACTCACGCCTAAGCCACCACTTACACCGCCGGCTCCATTACCGGCAGATACGGAATTACCGGATGTTTTACTGATACTTTCACGACTTAAAGAACCTATTCCTTTACCACCGCCGTACCCGCTATATCCACTTCCTGTGTTTATGCCTTCAATTGCCATAGTCACTACCCTCCTTGAATTGTGACATTTAAAAATATATACATATTTCCATTATAGCATAGATTTCTCATAATTGCAAAGATTTTCTTTAAAATTCTTGAACTTTTTTAAAATCTGCACATTAATCAAACTATTTAAATTAAACCACTAAATATTGGTATCAATCTATGTGATATCCGCATATATAGGATTTTTAAAAATTCACTATTCAGGAGGGAAGCTTCATCTTACCTATTTAAGGAACGGCTCATCTTCATATAGGTATGCCTCTTTCCCCTTATGCAAATTGAAAGCGCCATAAGGTTCTCAGGGTCAGGCACTCTGCCATATCCTCCGTCTCCAAGGTGATGCACATCAAAGCCTATCCTTTTATTGCATAGTCCTATCTGGCGAATGGTATCAGCATCAGCACTTTCCTGACTTGTGCCTACTGCACTTATGGTAATTCCACCCCTAGCCTTTACCTTGGCTACTATCGCAGAAGACTCAGCTTCTCCTATGCCCGGAGCAGTTCCCACTGCGGGTATAAGCACCCCATCAGCACCCCTATCCATAAAGCCAAGTATAACTTCCTCAGAGAGTATTTTCTCAGAAAGCCCTGCTGCGTGCATTTTCCCGGCAAATACAAGCCCGTTAAAATACTTTTTAGCGATCTCGATAGAAGCCATAATCCCTGCGTTTGACACTCCGGTAGCAGGATTACCTGTGAGCAGGATGAAGTCCACTCCCTGCCTCGCCGCCTCTATGAAGGCTTCTTTTGTAGCCCTTCTGCCTGCAGGAAGTGTAATAAGATCTTCCACACCGTCCACATTTTCTTCCACAGGCTCTAAGTTTATACCTACAGGCTTCCCTGTCAAATGCTTAATAAACTTAATCGGTTCTGCCTCATCAAGTCCGTTGATATATTTCGTAAATACATCATATTCATTTAATAAAAGTAAATCTGCTCCAAATGCAGACATCACCTCGGCATTGGTAACATCTTCAAAAAGCGGAGCCGCAGTTACAACTGTTTCTCCAAGTATAGTTCTGCTTTCACTTGCTATGATTGAGTTTTTTAAATCATTAGCCGACATTTTCCTAATATCACTGGCAGTGCAGCTTAACAATCTCTTTTTCATTTTTTCTCCTATGACTATTATGGTGTCAAAAGTATAAAAGTTTTCTTTCAAGCAGGCTTTCGCCTCTCTTACACTTTTAGCGCTTCTGCTGTATGGCTTAGACAATGCACATAAAGAAAGGATAGCACTCGATATGTTCTAAGTCAAGAATAGGGGAAACTTAGATTTTGTTTGAAAAAACATTTTGTCTAAAGTATAATCAATGATGATAGAAATCTGTCGGTGAATTACCAAACAATTGAAATCTTCGTAATTGTTTTACACACCTTTCGCCCTTATTTTTCTTGTAAGGATTTTTAAGGATGCCCTTATTAAAAGGCAGAGTAATAGCATAGCCGACTATCTTGTAAAGGAATTGCTTGAGCTCTTTGTAGAAGTTGCAGAAGCTGTGAATGATGGAAATATGCTTGAACACGCCGAGCCTTTGCCTCATTTTTCAGATTTACTAAAAGAAGAGTATTTATGGTCTGAAGTCTATGATGAAGAGGCGGACGAACTCCGTTATGAAGATGACAATGTCTTCCCGGATGACTTATTTTACAGCTTTTACTACTATTCAAAGGAAGTTCTTCTCACCTGTAAGCCTCTGCTTAGTGGCTTAGAATACGAGGACGCAGGGGTACTTTATGGACTGCTGTAATGACCTCTATTCACAAGATATTTATACTTAATGTTTTCAATAAAAACGGGCTGTCGCATTAAGAGTAATATACACGAAATACAGTGATAATTTGATGATAAATCTACTGTATCTTGTTGTACTTTTTCTTATTGCACAGCCCATTTAGTTTTGTCTTATTTATTACTTTCTACTGCTTATATAACCTTCCCAGTCAAGAGTTAGCTCTGTAGGGCTAACTACAAGGGCAGGAATTCCAATACTTCCGCTACCTCTTATGTTCTTAAATTCATCCCTGGTATCTCTAAGCTTTAAAAACTGCTTCATTGAGCCAAGGCTTTCAGTTATATTGATATATTTGTACTCAATTCCGTTCTCCTCAAGTGCCTTCTTTGCTGCAACGCAGTCAGGGCAAAGGTCGGTTCCATACATCATTATCATAAATAGTCCTCCTTAAATTAGATTGTTTACAACTTAATTGTAGCATTGTTAATAAGAAAATGCAAGTATAATATTTAATTTATAGCATCTACCTTTATTTTCCCCGCAGACTGCAAAAACCGTCTCTTCTTTTCAGTTCTTGATACCTCTTTATTAACATTCGAATCTGTTACACTAGTATTCTTAAAACCTATTACTGACACTGTTTTCATTTTATCAATCATATCTATCAGAACACGTATCCCATCATCAGTCATCTGATCAATCCTACTGTAAGCTTCCTGTTGTAATGTCATAATATCACCTCACTATCTCATAGTACTATTCTATAACAGTTCTTCTCTTGTATGATAAATATACAATATCGGCTGGTTTTTTTCAATAGTTTACGACTTTTGGGCTAAAACGCACAGTATTATCTATTCTATATCTGCTCCAATATATACTCCTTAACCTTCTCAAGCTTTGACTTCTTCCACTCACCTGTCTCTGCCTTATCTGCAAGCGGGCACATAATAAAGAAATCAAGCCCCTCTCCCTCGACTCTACCGCTCCTTTTAGGATTAAAAAAGTTCTCTCTCCACATCCTATCATCTGCATCCTTATATTCAGGCTTAAAATAAATCTGCTGCCTCTTATAAGCCGCAACCAGCATCTTAGCCGCAAGAGGTGCAAGGAGGTTGTATTCTTCTTCCTCCACATTTTCAAATATCCTAGGGAGCTTCTCCTTTACAACCCTCTCACACTCCCTGTCAATCCTAAGTCCAAAGGCTTCCCAAGTGTAATTGTCTTTCGTAAAATTAAGCTTTATAAGCAGTCCAAACTCTGTATTAAACTGAGCCCTCTGGTAATCCGTATCGAAGATGAAGTTTCCTAGCGAATAGAAAATGATTTTCTCTCCGACCTTTTCATAATTCATTGGCACGTGCGGGTGATGGGATACCACAATGTCAGCCCCCATTTCAAGGTATTTAAGGTACCTCTTTCTTGTGTAAGGAGAAGGAAGAGAAGTAAATTCCTCACCACCGTGAACTACCATTACACACCAGCGGCAACTTTTCTTAACTTCTTTTATTTTCTCCTCTATCATTGCCATTTCGTGCCACATAAAGCAGCCAGCCTTATCTACATCCGCAGGCTTACAGCCCCTTCTGTAGCCAACACTTATTAAACCTATTCCGCCTGCTTCATCCAGTATAAGCGCTTTTGAAGCTTCGTCTATGTTCATTCCTGCTCCTATGGTCCTTGCACCGTGTAGCCTGGCAAGCCTAAGCGTCTCACTCACTCCCGCCTCGCCTGCATCCATAATATGATTATTACAAATATTCCAGATATCTGCCCTCATCCTGTCAAGCACCTTAACTGCCTTCGGATTCATAGAATGAAGAAGCTGCCCTACACCTGTAGTATCCCCAAGTGAAGCCCTGTCTATTAAAGCCCCTTCCACATTGGCTATTACATGGTCACCACTATGCAGGAAATCAAGCACTTCCTCAGAAATAAGCTCCTCATCATCCCATTTTCCATCCATATATTTGTCAAACCCAATATCCCCTGTAAATACGAGGGAGGTCTTATCCTTCATGCTATACTCCTTTATTACCCAATTTACTTGTTCAATTATCTTTATATTTATTTTATCTAATTATTTTTTTGGACACTTCCCCATCAAATTTCTTAGGTTAAGGGGGTATAATTTTACATTTTTTCAAATTATACCCTCTTAACTTGCATTTTAAAATCTACTTCCAATCCCTAAGCATCTCTGCTTCATTCTTTAATACATTCTGTTTCTCTAATACTTCAAGCAAATTCTTTCTCTGTTCATCTGAAATATAGGTGTTTCTACCATTTTCCTCCGACAGTTTACGGCATTGCCTTATGGCTATCCCTATATGCGATAAGGTCAGCTTATCTTTTTTCTTTTTAAGTACTTCCGTAAAAATATCCCATACAAATCTCTCTTCATATACCCAGAAAAACGAGGCAATCCCCTGTAACACCTTAGGATTCTTTTGTACTTTACGCAAGGAATTCACATATTCTTTAGCTTTTTCTTCAACATTTTTTTCATTTTCTTCTGTTATTATTTCAGAGTTTATTATAAATAAATAAGCCCCTTGGATATACCTTGCACAAAACTGTTGAAGAGTGTAGAGATGCCGCCAGATATTCTCACTATCTGTTTCATCTTTTACCTCCGTAATATAGTCCTCTATATTCGATACAAACCACTCTTTTACAGGCTTAGTATTAGCTGTACCAAGTTCTGCACAGGCAGCCTTCATAAAAACAGTAGCGGCCGCCCTGCGCTCTTTTACATCTTCGTTTCGTAAACCCTCTAAGGCTTCATCCAGTACTTCTTTTGTGTATTTCATAATATTCTCTTTCCAGGGTTTATAATTTTTCTTAAAAATATACCTCAGTAAATTGTTAGCTTATGTTGCCTATATGAAAGTTCACTTTCAATATAGGCAAATACAGCTAACAATTAAATAGGTTTTTATTATATTATAATCTCCATCAATGTTGCTCTTGTTTTCATTCCCATTTTTTGATAGAATTTCAAGGCATTATCATTTCCTTCCCAAACATTTAATATTACTTCATAACAGTTCATTTTCTTAGCCTCTCCCTTTACAAATTCAAACAGTCTCTGACCTACTTTTTGTCCCTGTGCTATCTTATCCACACAGAGGTCATCTATAAAAATATTTCTATGTGGTTTCATGTTATTTGACACCGAAGTCTCTCTAATTACACAAAATACATATCCAATAACCACATCATCTTCATTAACTGCAACATAGACAGGTTTTGTATTATCCTTGAAAATCTCAGTCAATTCTGCTTTTGTATATTTTGTTGTGCCTGAAACAAAAATATCAGGGCGAATTGTGGCATGAAGCTCTAATACCTGATTTAATAATTCTATTACTTTAGATATGTCTTTTTCTTTTGCTCTTCTAATTTGCATTTTACCTTAACCTCGCTTTTCATTTTGTTCTTAATTGCAGTTGAATTTAATGTTAGTATAATTTCAGTATTTTTGCAAGTTAAATGGCAGGTATTACAACCGTAAAGTCCCGATAGTGGAAAATACATAGCTAAAATGGTATAATGTTGGAAAATTCTAAGTTGTAGGGCTGATGTGATTTTTATATTACTAAGTGACGCTCCTACCTTTTTGCATTGCTCATAGGCTTAGCTGCTTCGCAATGCGCCTCTGAGCAACGCAAAAACGGAGCTGATACCTTAAATTTATGCAAATAATAACCAGAATACTAAATTAAAGACAGCCACTCCAACCTGCCCCCATGTGGCTGATGTGTTTGTTTGCAATCATTCATCAATTAAACAGCCGGAGCTGATAATGCCTAAGCGAGCGCGTTAGGTTTTTCGTCATCATGTAAAAACTTAAAAATAGCACCTTGCAGAAAAACCGGAGCGAGTCTGGACATTTATCAGCGAAGGCGTGACTTAGTCAACAAAAAACACATTAGCCCTACAACTTCAAATTTGTATTTTACACGCAGTACCAGCCAATTAAATTAAGACATAACCACATTAAAGGAGGCCACAAATGACTACAAAAAAATTTGCTAAGTACCTTGAAAAGCAATGTAAAGAAATAATAAACTTTTCACTGGAACCTATCTTTGGAGAGTACGTAGTTCTTGTTTCAGGAAAAAGAGTTGGAGTAATTTATCAGGAAAAGCTCTATGTACTTTACGCTCCTACCTTTGAAAATGTAGAAGAAATGATTCCCGATTTTGAGACAGTTAATTTATTTTCTTGGGCATATCTTAGCTTTATTGAAATCAAGGATATCGAAGATAAAGAGAAACTACAAGACATCATAAACTATGTTTATCATGAGTTATATTTTGCCAAAGACATCGTTATCGACATAGGATTTTTATTTCAAAGCTTTAGGGGCTATCCTGATAGAATATATAAACTGTATCAGGAACACATTACTTTTCTGTACTTTGCTTACGAGAAAAAGCTGCTAAAGGTGGACCCTCTTGATTCTGAGGGAAGAATCATAAAGCTATCGTATACAAATAATGATTTAACACCTTACGGGCAGCAGATATTACACCCATTATATAGAAAGTGGCTAGCTTATACAGACAAAAATGATGCTGATTCCCTGAAAAGAGCCGCAAATGTTAAGCAATTAGAAAAATACTACAACAAGTTAACAGAGGACACAAGCATATAACCCTAAAACATTAGAGCGAATATGTAAAATAATATGGATTTTATTTTGTGAGGAATAAAATGGATTCTATTCCGATACTCCTCATCATCTAACACCCTAATATCCGCATGCAGAAGTTGATGAAAGAAAAGGGCTTTGAGAATAAAGACTATTGGCAAGCATATCAACAATGCATTGAAGGAGGAATTGGATAATTCAACTGTCGCAGAATTTGCGACAGTTCAAAATGAAGAGATGTTTCAGCAAATTGATGAAATGGGGGGGATTCCTGCATCTACAAAATCCCATTTACCCATTTTTTCTTCCAGTTACTCCATCTTTTATAACTGTCAATTTTCCAGCCGGTTTTCTTTTTAACAACAACGAATAAATAGCCTGTATCACCAAATTCTTTAGTTTCTGTCTTAAAGATAACTTCTGCTTTACGCTCATTTTTAAACTCAACTTTTGTTTCGTATGCAGATTCAATCCCTGAATATTCCGGAGGGCAGCCAAAGCTGCGGGGATTTCCACCATAAACGCGCTTTTTATCCGTACAATAAGCTTCAAAAACAGGTTGGTACTGCTTGTTAAATTCCTCAAACCAGTCTTTCTCATCATCTTCGTCTTCTTCTGACTTTAGATAAATATCAGTTTCTATTTCATTCATCTTTGTTGCAAATTCTAAGACTAACGCCGATAAATATTGTTTTAATTCTTTCTCGTCCATCTGCTTCTCCTTATTTACATTTAAGCCAATCCGGTACATACCGCATAAATAGTATCCTTTTTAGATGCAATAGCATACAAATTATCATTTACAATAATCATTTGCTGATATGCGGTTATTATATATTTTTCAAACTCTACCTCCTTAAATAACGAGCCATTATTTCGGTTTATTAAAATAGGTTTATTCTTTTCATTCGATAGTAAGACATAATCTTTATAAAATATAAAATTTGAAGTTCCTCTTGTGTTATAACGATACTTTATACTGCCATCTTGCAAATTAAGAGCGAAGAACTTGCCACCGTTGCCATCAGTTCCAAAATAAATAATACCGTTTTCTTCCTTTACTTCCGTATATAAATATCCGCCTGTTTTTGTTTTCCAGACAATCTCTCCTGAGTGAATATCTCTACAAGCCATAATAAAGGGAGAATGCATATACACTTCCAAGTCCCCGAATCTATAATTTTTACTATCATTATATATTTCCTTTACCGGCTCCGGTGACTGTCCTATTTCAACCAAGGCTGTATCCGAAACTTCAATAAGCTTTGCTATGTGGGGTATATATCCCTTGTACTTCTTTGTATTTAATATAAATCTTCCGCCATCTTCATACAGCAGAGCGTCCAAGGCAGAAAAGTATTTCTCCTGATAATAACATAAATGAGCTTTACTATGTTCCTTAAAATCCTTTGAAAACATATCCAACATAATATAGTTTGGCTTTCTTTTATCATCAGCCGGCTGTTCCTCCGGCACAGAGCCAAATGCATCGTGTAGGACTGCGATCTTTTCTTTTATTTGATAAATACCTATTATGCCATGGTGTATAAAATTAACACCTTCAAGTATAAGTGGATAAGCTCTTACCATATTACTGTCCTTTCATTTAATAGTACAATCATTACTGTGTGTTACCATAATTTTAACACTAATCTTAACTAAAGTCACTATTTATGTACACAAAATGGTATTGCTATGCCCCTTATCATTTAACCACCCAAAAGGAGTAACTACTCCGGGGACAAGCTTTATAATGTCCGTTAACCCTACGACTGGTTATAACATAGAAGATAAAATTCCAGTGATTTTCGAAAATCTTTTAAATCAATCCTTTTATTTAATTACGAAATGTGATATAATTTACTCAATGAGTAAAGGAGGTCTGCTATGGAAGAAAAGACATTTCAGAATAGGATGAGAGAACTGCGGGAATCTACAGGGCTTAATAGAAAAGAGTTTTGTGAGCAATTTGATATTCCTTACAGAACAGTGACAGAATGGGAGTTAGGGCATAGAAATGCTCCCCCGTATGTATTTAGATTTTTGGAATATTATATCCGCATGCAGGAGTTGATGAAAGAAAAGGATGTTGAGAAAAACATAAGATAGCGACATATGTGCGTGGAGTGACAGGTTTCAATAAATCTTAGTATAAGTAGGTGAATTTATGATTACTGGTGTTGATTATATCTTATATACGAATAAAAGCCAGGATGCTTTTACCAAAAAAATTAAAGAGAGTATTCCGTTCTGGAATAATCCATACATTGTTATTGATAATGAAGATGAAACAACGGATATTTTTATTTCCCGAAATGAAGAGATGTTTCAGCTAATGGATGAAAGGGGTTTTTATATTGATAAAGCGTCTGGTGAAGGCCCATTTTTACTGATTTTTAATAGTGGTTATTCATTAACCGTAAGCCGGATAACATTAGTACTTCCTGAGGAAATTGATGAGTCGAAATTTGCCAAGCAAGTGTACGATTGGATTAAGTCGATTCTTTAAAAATATATCAATAATATTCAACCTCCTGTTTACTCCTTTACTGTCATTTTACAAAGCACAAGCTTCTCCGTCTCATCACTGATAAATACACTGTTTTCTAAAACATCCATTATCCTGTATTTTGTAAAACCCCTTGGAAATGTAACATCAAGAAGTTCATTGTCAGATAGTCTAAGCAATTTTTGTTTTCCCTTCCATTCGTCTGTCTTAAATACAGGTGATAAAATAAGATATTCTTTATCAGCACTGAATTTCCCTCTCATGCCATGCTTACCGGGAAGCTTTGCAAGTTTTTCATTTCCCCAGATTTTCTTTTTGTAAATCCCGTCTTTAGTAATTTCCACATACCAATAAAACTTAAACTGAGATAGACCGCAAGGATTAATTATATCAGCTTCTATGAAGGCATAAATCGCCTCATCCTTTATCATAAGGCTGCCTATCTGCGGATAAGAGTAGTTAAAATCCATTTTATGATAAACACCATCTGCCTTTTCAAAGGATTCCATAAATCTCTTCCGTACTTTTTCCTCTGTAAACACAGGAGTTAAGGTACTATCCCAGCAAAGTGTATTGGTTTCACTGTCATAATTAAAAAATGTAAAGCTATTTGCCGCACAAACATCTCCACCCACCCTGCAGATAACAGGGAATTTCCCTTTTTCTGAAAGCGTGGAAATTTCTGTTATATACTCACCTGCACATTTATTCTTACTTTCTACCTTATGTATTTCTCCCGAATCAGATAATCTAAGAACTTCTCCATCTTCTCCGCAGGCAATTAAAATGTCGGAGCCTGCATCAAGCAACAAAGGATTGTTCCATTTTTTCTTTTGTACAGGAGAAGGTATAAATGTACTCTGCTCACCCTTTATCAGGAGAATACCATCGTTTCCTCCATCATTGCTGCACCAGATAACAAATTCATCTTTTCCTCTTGCAAAGTGATTTTTGGCATTTATAGGTGCGTACTGATATGCCAGACTTCCCAGCTTAAATCCCGGTAATGTCCATTCAGAAATCTTGTCTAAGTTTATCTTCATATTATTCTACCCCTGTCTCCTATTTGTATTGTTATAAAATAACTTAGCCTTCTCCTTTGAAAGCAACCCCTCATCCACGAGCCTGTTTACAAAATTATCTTCATATCTTTCAAAATCCTTTACCCCGATACCAATTGTATCCCAATGTTTTTCTTCATCATTCTCACGCCACAATCCTATAAATCCTTTCATAGTTTTGGTCGAATTTATGATAACATAATTTTATAGTTTTGTGTACTTTTTTTCTCGTTTATACTGACACTTTATTTTACCATTTATAACAAAACGATATTTTCTCACCTTAGTTTTTTTCTAGACTATCACATCATTATTACTGCCTGCATACTCCCGAAATACTTCGCAGACCTATAAAGTCTGATTTTTTAGTATCTTTACCAGTTAAGAGGTATAATTCTGACAAAACTTAAAGGACAAGTTTCAAGTACTTTCCAAAAAGATTTTAAATCAGCCCTTTCATTTGATTACGAAATGTGATATAATTTACTCAATGAGTAAAGGAAGCTGCTATTGAAGAAAAGACATTTCAGAATAGGATGAGAGAACTGCGGGAATATTATATCCTTATGTAGAAGTTGATGAAAGAAAAGGATGTTTAAAAAATGTAAGTGAGGAGGATGCAGAAAATGAAAGACAATAGTAATATAGGTAATGAGCTTATTCTATTTGAAACAGAAGACAGGGCTGTAACATTGACAGTACCAGTGAATCAAGAGATGGTTTGGCTGAGCAGAAATCAAATGGCTGAGCTATTTGACCGAGATATAAAGACTATTGGCAAGCATATCAATAATGCATTGCGGGAGGAATTGGATAACCAAGTGGTTGTCGCAAAATTTGCGACAACCACTGAACATGGCGCTATTGAGGGCAAAACACAAACACATATGACAGATTTTTATAACCTCGATGTTATCATCTCAGTCGGCTATCGTGTAAAATCTAAGCGTGGTGTGGAATTTCGTAAGTGGGCAAACTCCGTGTTAAGACAGTATATATTGAGGGGATATGCGGTGAATAATAATCGTATTGCACAGCTTGGCGAGGTAATACAGATTATGAAGCGTACACAGAATTCTTTGGATAGTAAGCAAGTGCTTTCAGTTATTGAGCGGTACAGTACTGCCCTAGATTTGTTGGATGCTTATGATCATCAGAATATGTCCAGACCAAGAGGCAATGCAGCGACATATGTGCTTACATATGAAGAATGTATGGATATAATTGCAAGTATGAGATTTGGTGATGAATCAGACATTTTTGGAAAAGAAAAAGATGGCTCATTTGAGGGAAGTATTGGCAATATCTATCAGTCTTTTGCAGGACAGGATTTATATCCGACTCTGGAGGAGAAGGCCGCGCATTTATTATATTTTGTAACAAAGAATCATAGCTTCTTAGATGGAAATAAAAGAATTGCTGCTACAGTATTTTTGTATTTTCTTGACAGAAATGGAGTGCTATTTATTGATGGCGAGAAAACAATTGATGACCATACACTTGTAGCCCTCACGATTATGATCGCTGAATCAAAACCGGATGAAATGGAAATGATGATTACAGTTATCATGAATTGCATGAAAAAGCTTTGCTAAAGATTTTAAGCAGTTAGAAAATGCTACGCCTGCTACATCCTTCCATCAGGAAATATAATCTGTCTTACTATATTGGTATTTGCCTCATATTTCTTATCATACTTAGAAGCCAATTCCTCAAACTCTTTGTTCTTCTTAGAGCTGCTTGTAAAAAATGCACATTGCTTGGTCTTAAGATTTAGCATAACAGGAAGTATGGTATCTGCACCACCGTTTCTAACGATTTGCTTTATTTCACCAGTTGTTAGCTTTCCTCTAAAATCAATTCTATCTTCTGAAAACAAAACTCCCATCACATCTACCCCTGTCTCCTATTTGTATTGTTATAAAATAACTTGACCCTCTCCTTTGAAAGCAACCCTTCATCCACGAGCCTGTTTACAAAATTATCTTCATATCTTTCAAAATCCTCTGCACAGCCTATATTTTGGGCAAGAAGTAATAGAGCAGCCTCTATCGTTTCTGATTGTAAATTATTCCTAAGCTCTTTTTCTATGTATTCGCATAAGCTGTCCAAAACCTTATAATTTTCTATGTCCGCCTTTTCAAAATCAGCGTTCCAGTCTATTGATTCAAGCTTTTGTTTTAAATAAAATAAATCAGTATTATTCATAATTATAATAATCCTTTACACCGATACCAATTGTATCCCAATGTTTTTCTTCATCATTCTCACGCCACAATCCTATACTTACATTTAGAAAAGAATAACAAAATCCTGCCTCGCTATCATCAACTTCCCTGTCATGTTCTGTAATTATCTCAATCAATTCATCTGCATCTGTTTCAAAAACTGATATGCCATAGATATACGGTCTGAGAATACCCTCAATTCCTGCAAGAAACTCAATGAATTCCAGTTTACCAGCTTTATCAAAATCGAGTCCTAATTCACTATTAAAATAAAAATGCCTATAGGAATCTCCCCCATAATTCTGAAAAATACTGTCTGGTTTCCCAAGCAGCTCCTGCACCTTATCTGCTTTCATTCCAAGTAAAATTTCTTTGTCATCAAGCTTTATCTTCTCAAGTGGAAATACTTCAGCTCTCATTCTGCTTCCTCCTATACTATCTCGCAAAGCTCGTGCAAATTTTTGATTATATAAGTTGGCTTAAGATTGGTATCATTTATATCTTCCTTAGGGTTGTACCAACAGGTGTCAATGCCTGCATTAACACCACCCTGTATATCACTTGTAAGCGAATCCCCTATAATAACCGCCTGACTTATATCATCTATTCCTGCCTTAGCTATTACCCTCTCAAAAAAATGAATGCTAGGCTTTTCATAGCCAACTTCCTCTGATATAAAAATGTTGTCAGCTATTTTATCAAGACCTGAACGCTCTAACTTCTTTTTCTGAGCAACGGCGGTCCCATTGGTCACAATGATAATTTGATAATTCTTCTTCTGAGCCTTTATTATTTCGAGGGCATCATCATTAAATGCTATAGTATCTCCGAGGGCAAGCTGATATGCCTTGTTAAATTCAGAGGCAACATCAGTCCTTATTCCCTCTTTTAAGAAGAATTCCTCGAATCTCTCCACCAGAATCCTCTCCTTTTCCATCTCGCCACATTCTAAGAGTTTCCAGTATTTTTTATTGATTTCTATGTAATGCGATAACATTTCATCTGTACACTCACCGAGGTTAAACTTCTCAAACAAAGTCCTTATCGCCCTCTTCTCTGCTTTTTCAAAGTTAAGTATGGTACCATCTATATCCCACAGCAAATATTTATATTTTGACATAAGCTTACTCCATTTAATTGATGTATTTAGGATAAATGTTTACCTTTGTAACTCAGCTACTTACTTTCATATCCTTTATCAGGTAATAAGTATCCTTAAACCTAAGATGCCATATTTTTTTATCAGCCGTAATTTCCTCGTATATATCATCCAGGGTATGTGCCGGTGCCAACATACCCAAAATATAGTCCTCCAATACAACTTCTCCTATTTTGTAAAGCTTATCAAGTAAAAGCCCCAAATCCTTGTGATTAAACCAACAGTCAGTATCAAGTGCATATTTTGTGTTACACATCTTACAGGCAATTTCGCTGTTAAAAAAATCCTCCATAGTCGGTTTATCCTTTTGCAAAAGCCTTGTGCAGGCAAGGTGATATTCTATCTTTCGAGGACTCACATCAACATCTGAAACAAAAATCACTCCGTATTCATTTTCAAATTTAACTGCAAGCACATCTCCTACCTTAAAATACGGCTCTCTCTTTATTTTTGTCTTTGGTACTTTAAGAGGCTTTGGATTCTCGCTTTGCAGCTGAACAGCCAGTTTATCAAGTACTTTCTGTCTTTGATTTTTTGCCTTACAGTCAATTTCAAGCCAGAACTCATCTGCTCCATTTTCTACTATTTTAAGAGCCTTAGTTTTTATTTCCTCCGGTAAATGCCCTATCTTCCACAAAGAATAAGCAAAGGCTGTCCAATAAATCTCTGTATAAAAGCTATCTGTGCAAAAATTTTTCTCATCATTTAACACATCTTCAATTATCTTCTCGACATCTTCTCCATTTTTATATCTATCTACAATTGTATTGTAAATATCATAACCGTCATCACTGTCAATTATCTTTACCCCATCGATTGCCATAATAACCTCCTGTCCACTCAGAAATCTTATCTGATTTTATCTTCATAACAGCTCCCCTATACCTCAATCACTGTTATCTCATGCTTTGTAAAAGGTATGTATTTCTCCAAAACATCTGAAGTTTTAAGCTTCATATAGCTGGTTGTAGTGCTGTCGGTGCAGCCATACCACTCATTTTTAAGCACCTCTTTGTCAAATACAATCCTCACCTTATTTTCTGTGTCAATAATACTGCTAAGCACCGTTGTTGCCCCAATCTTTGTGCCAAGCATACTAAAGAGCAGCTCTTCCGTGGCAAATGAAACCCTTGATATTCCAAGTGCAGAGCTAAAATCCTTGGTTACAAAAGGCTTACCGTCAAGGGTTACAAATAAATAAAAATTAGTCTGCTGCCTATTGCATAAAAACAGGGTTTTAACTGTCTTCATGTCAAGCCTCTCGTTGATTAGAACACAGTCCTCCATTGTGATAGCAGGGTCATTGTCCACCCTCTCAAAGTGAATATCAAGGTCTGCAAATGTCTCATAAATCCTTTGCTGAAGCTCACTCTGAAAATTCTCCGGCGCCTTGGTTTTTACTTCACTCACATAAAACATAATCCATCTCCTATATTATCCCACAAGCTATAGTCGTCCTGTACTATATTTTAAATGAAATGCGTAGAAGTTACAAGATAAAATTGTCTAAGGAACAAGTATTTCCTGCTCTACACTTTTTTCAAAAATCTTATTCCGGTTATAATTTAGTTATTTTTGTGTTTTACAATGCACACATAGAAAAGGAGGAAATAACATGAGTATAATGCTTGAAACAAAGGGACTTACCAAAAAGTACAAACATCAAACAGCCCTTAACAATGTATCTATTCAGGTGGAAAAAGGCAGTGTATACGGTCTGCTTGGTCCAAACGGAGCCGGTAAGTCCACGCTCTTAAAGCTGATAACGAGGATGATTCCTAAAAGTTCTGGCAGTATTTTCTTTGAAGGACACGAGCTAAATACTAACGATTTACTTAAAATAGGTGCAATAATCGAAGCTCCAGCAATTTACCTAAACTTAACAGCTTACGAGAATTTGGAGGTTCTTACTACCCTGCTAAACCTTGATAAATCAAGGATTAACGAGGTTCTGAATCTGGTAGGCTTAGAAAATAACAGTAAGAAAATAGCAAAAGAATTTTCTTTGGGAATGAAGCAGAGGCTTGGTATCGCTATGGCACTAATAAACTCCCCATCCCTTCTCATCCTTGATGAGCCTACCAACGGACTTGACCCCCTTGGCATACAGGAGCTTAGAGAACTCATCAAATCTTTAGCAGGGCAGGGAATTACAATTATTTTATCAAGCCATATTTTGAGTGAAGTCTGGCAGGTAGCAGACAGAATCGGAATAATCAACAAAGGGCATCTAAGTTATGAGGGCGAGAATCATACAGACAGCAATACCTTAGAAGCTTTATTTATGGAAATTATAAAAAAGGATGTGAGTAATGATGATTAATTTGATTAAAGCGGAATTTATCAAGGAAAAAAGAGGGGCAAATTTCAAGCTTATATTCATTGTACCTGTGGTGTTTGTAGTATTTAACCTGCTTATGGTAAGCCTTATGGGACAAAGCCCTGAAGGAAAAAGTTATATCTTAGCTACATCATTTAACTGGTATCCTGTTATGATTCTGCCTATTGTCCTAAGCCTTTTAGCTGTAAATATTATGGCTAAAGAGAAGCCTGAACATCTTGGTAGGTATAACAGTATGAATCTAAGCATAGGCAAGATGATGATAGCAAAGAATATCGTAGTTTTTTCAGAGCTTTTTGCCATACTTTTTATCTCATCTTTACTCATATATATTATAGGGAAGATGGTACTTGGCGAAACAATCTTCATTCACACGCTTATTATAGCTACACTTTGTCTATTTGTTGGAAGCCTGCCCATTGCCACCTTATCTCTCCTTATATACAGGCTGTTTAACAAAAGGCTTCCCGTTATTATAATCAACTTCCTGTTCACCTTTCCATCTGCGGTAATTGCAGTTACTAACCACTGGGAGTTCTTTCCCTGGGCTTACAACCTTCGTATACTAAGCCCCATTATAGGAGTGCATCCAAACGGCACCTTCCTTAACCCAGATTCTCCTATGATGGAAATAGGAGCGGTTTACACAGGTTTATTAATCAGCATTGCTGTTTGGCTGGTCACAGATATATTGATTTTGATTAAAGAAAGAAGAAAAATCCATGCTTAATATTTTAGTCTCCTACTTTAAGAGAACCAAAAGGACTCCTGTCAGGGTAGTGGTATTTCTCTGCCCCCTGCTGTTTTCCTTTATTTTCAACGCCTACCTGCAGACCTCTGCCCTCTTAAGAGGAAAGGAAATCACATCATTTTATGCGGTATTTACCATACTTGCCTGCTTTTCAATAAGCTTCTTTGTACCAATGCTGTATGATATTGACAAAAAGGCAGGAAGCTATGCCAACGACTTAAGGTGCGGTATTGGCAGAATTAAGCTGTTTCTTACCAGATTTCTCTTTATCCTCCTGCTTGTAGTAGTAATCGAGCTAATTGCCACCCTGCCTTTTTTGACATTTTTATTACTTAGGGGTATAACTGTTTCCGGCATTCATTTTATCCTGTGTGCGAGCATTTGTCCGGTAACTTTTATGTGCCTTATCCCCATTTATCAGTTCGTTAGCCTCAAATACAGCTATTCCGGAAGCATACTTGTGGGAGCCATCTCTACACTCACAGCCATTTTGCTTGGAACAACAGACCTAGGGCAGGGTATCTGGTATTTTTGCCCCTTTGTCTATCCTGTTAAGCTGATTTTTGGGTATATAAGGAGGCAATTTACACCAACGGAGGTACTGCTTTTTCTTGCCTTAGCCCTTTTTATAGCCTTAGTGGCTTTACCTCTGCTTTGTTTTTGGTATAATAATTGGGACGGCACTACTAAGATGGAGGAATGAGATGAGACTTCTGATAATTGATGATGATAAGGATTTGCTAAAGCTACTTAAGCTGACTTTTGAAAAGGAGTACGAAGTTGATACCGCTCCTCTGGCAAAGTCTGTGAAGCCTGAAGTGCTTGGTAAGTATGACCTTATTATTCTTGATGTTATGATGGAGGAAATGAGCGGCTTTGACTTCCTTGCAAAATACAGGAGCCTAGTAGACGCCCCCATTATCCTGCTTACAGCAAAGGATTTTGAAAAGGATAAGCTTGAGGGGCTTGCCCTGGGCGCGGATGATTACCTTACCAAGCCTTTTTCTCTGGCTGAAATCAGAGCAAGGATAGCCGCCCATATAAGGCGTGAAAACAGGGAAAGGCACTCAAGGCTGGTGGATTATCCTATATCCTGCGATTTGCTTTCTAAGAAAATCTTTTGTGGTGATATGGAAATTGAGCTTACAAACAGTGAGTATGAAATCTGTGAGCTCCTCTTAAAGAATAGAAACTCTGTATTTTCAAAAGAGAAAATCTATACTACAATTTATGGTTATGATGCAGAGGGCGACAGCTCTACTACCATAACCGAGAGAGTCAAGCTTATAAGGAGTAAATTTGCAACATTTAATATAGATCCGATAAAAACTATATGGGGAGTGGGTTATCAATGGGAAATAAAAGAAGTTTAACATATTTAGTCTGGAAATATGCGGCTCTTGAGCTTGCTTATACCTTTGGAGTCATTATACTTTTCTTTGCAGGCCTTAGTTTACTTGCAGTTAACGGCATCATCTACCCTGCCAACTATGCAAGTTCAAATGCCTCCATCATCGAAAAAGAGTTTAACGGGGGCAGCCTGAATGTGAGTGATATCCCGTTTTATTATGATTATCTGTATATGGAAAATGGCAGAGTAATACAGGATACCATAGGAGATAATTATAAGGCAGAGGTAGAAATGGCCTTAAAAACAGGCTCCTCATCCACCAATACAATCATCGGAGCCAAGTATTTCAAGGCTTATACAAAGGGTGGTAAAACTCTGGTAATAAAATACCGTGTCAGTGCAATATTTGCAATCAAAGGCCTGTACAAGCTTGTGAACAATTTCGAGAGCCTCTACATCCTTTTCACCTTGTTTATATGGATGGTTGGCTTTGTTCTGCTGATTATAAGGCTGTCAAAGCTGTTAAGAAGAGAAATTAAAAAGATTGCCTCTGCCAATGAAAATATTAAAAAGATGGATTTGGATTACACAAGGGAGTCTTCTAAATACAGGGAAATTGACGGTGTGCTGACCTCCATTGATGTGCTGGCAAATAATCTGAAAGTCTCACTTAACAGGCAGTGGGATATACAAAATGCTCAAAAAGAGCTGATAGACTCAGTTGTCCATGACATCCGCACTCCTATCACCCTGATAAAGGGCAATTTTGAGCTTTTACAGGAGGAAAACCCTGACCTTTCATCTGAGAGGTTTGCAGATATTACAAATGGTATGACCAGGCTTGAAGGCTATATTCGTAAGCTAACGAACTTTTCATATCTAATAGAGGGTAAGAAGGATACAGTAAGCGAGAGTGTTATTGATTACTGGATAGATGTAATTTCAGCCATATGCAGGGCAAATGAGTTTAATGTGAATATAGTGCAAAGGAACTCTTCAGCGGTAAAGCTTGATAAGGAAGCAATAGCCGTAGCTTTGCAAAACATTGTAAACAACTCTGTAGAACATTCCACAAAGGGCAGTGATATTTCAGTTGCATTTAACGACACTGTAACTCAGTTTGAAATAGTTATAAGGGATGAAGGAAACGGCTTTGATGAGAGCCTAATCCCTGTACTTACCGAAAAATTCATATCAAGCAAGGAGACTGATGAAACTTCAAAACACGGTATCGGTCTGTCAATCGTAAAAAGGATAGTTACTGCAAATGATGGAGATTTGTACTTAAAGAATTATTCAGATATAAAAAGCGGCGCCGAGGTAATAATGGTTTTTAGGAAAAATCTCAGTTAACAGGAAGAAGAGGACCACCTTTAGTCATATTGACTTTTTTTATCAATAAGTTAGATTTTACTAACTGTTATATTGCATTTATTCTGTCTACTTGTTAAACTAAAATTTGCACTTTTAACAAAGAGAAAGGAAGACAGTAAAATGAAAGTCAGAAAATCTACCAAAGCACTATCAATATTTCTTGTATTATTCTTGGTGATTTCTATCTTTCCTATGAATCTATTCGCGAAAACAGATTCCTCTTACTTGGATAAGATAGAAAAATCACTTCAAAAAGTCCCTGCTTCAAAAGAGGTCGAATTCATAGTCACCTTGAAGGCAGAGGCAGACTTAACTAAGGTAAAGCCCGAAGATGTCGTGGATACCCTAAGGGATACAAGTGAAAAAAGCCAGGAAAGTCTTATTTCATTTATTGAAAGAAAAGTAAAAGACGGAGACATATCCGAATATAATTCATTCTTCATTATAAACAGTATCTACATCAAAGGAAGGGCAGAGCTCATAGAGAAAATCGCCCGCAGGAGTGATGTAGAAAGCATTCGCTTAAATCATACCATCGTTTCTGATAAAGAAGAAATTGTAAAAAGAAAAAGCAGCCTATCTGAAGCCACTTCTTATGTTCCTTGGAACCTTGAATCCATTCAGGCAGACCGCGTGACAAAAACCGGCAAGAATATTGTAGTCGGTATTATCGATTCCGGTGTAAATGCAAATCACCCCGAACTTCAGGATGCCCTACTTCCTGGAGGCTTCAAGGACTTTGTTGAACCTTCCAATACTGTGCCAAAAGATGAGACCGGGCATGGTACCCATGTTGCAGGCACCATTTTAGGGCGAACTATAGGTATAGCAAAGGATGCAAAGCTCGTCGTTGCCAGAGTATTTAACAAAGAAGGAGAGGCAAGCGATGAGGGACTTCTTGCTGCCGGACAGTGGATACTTGAGAAAAAACCTCAGGTGGTTAACAACTCCTGGGGAGGCAACAGAGATGACAGCTTTTACGATGACATTGTTAAGAAATGGAAGGCAGCAGGAATAGTCCCTATCTTCTCCTCTGGTAATACCGGAGAGTACAATGCGGGCGGTGAGGGCTCCATCGGAAGTCCCGGCTCTTTGGAAGACTCATTCTCAGTAGGAGCATTGACCAAAGATGACAGATTGGCTAAATTTTCTCTCAGAGGACCATCTAAGCACACCAACAAATTTAAGCCTGAGATATCCGCTCCCGGAGTAAATATCTTATCTGCTGACTACAAGGGTGGTTATGTGCTTAAAACAGGAACCTCTATGGCTGCGCCACACGTTACAGGAGCAGTTGCCCTTATCTTGGAGGCAAACAAGAATCTTAGTGTGGATAAGGTTGAGGACATCCTTAAATCAACCGCCACTCCGCTAACTGACGACCATTACATAAGTTCTCCAAATATGGGCTATGGCTACGGTAAGTTAAATGTGTACAAGGCGGTGGAAGCAGCTCTTGGAAAGGATGTAGACAAGTTTGCTGCATTTACGGGACAAACCCTTATAGCAGGCACAGACAATGTCCTCCCTGCTATCGAAGCGACTACACCTAAGAAGCTGTATAACGCCTATGACTACGAGTTTGAGGCTAAGGTTTCAGACAATGTAGGCGTTAAGAGCGTGACTCTTTACTACAAATCAGGCGTGGCTGAGACATTTACATCAAAAAGCTTTGAACTATACTCAGGTAATAAAAAGAGTGGAACCTATACCGTTACCATCCATCCTTCTGATTTACCTGTGGGAAATGCAAGCTACTACATTGAGGCTGTCGACTACTCCGGTAATAAATATAAGACCGATACCATCTCAGCTACTGTTGAAACAGGCATAAAGCCGGGATATTTCAATGATTTTGAGAATGGTGCAGACGGCTTTGTCTTTGGTGGAAAGACACCTATGTGGGAGGTTGGAGTGCCAACCTATGGACCAACATCAGCACCAAGCGGTTCAAATGTAGTAGGTACAAGGCTTAAAGGCAAATATGACGGTCTTATTAACTCTTTACTTATCAGCCCTCCTATCGACCTAAGCGATGTAACAGATGATGTAGAGCTAAGCTTTAAGGACTGGTCAGAGCTTGACAACTATATGGGAGGCTTTGAAGATACAGCTGAGGTTTGGATTGGGGAGATAAACGAAAATGATTCATCAGTAGACAAAATTTCATACCCTAAGGAGCCTGCGCTGATTAACCGTTACAGCAAGCGTACCTGGGAAGAGCGCCATATCGACCTCTCTCCTTACAAGGGTAAAAAAATAGTTGTGATGTTTGCCCTCAGGTGGTCAGGTTACAGTGAAAGAAAGGCGGCTGGCTACTATATAGATGATTTCAAGCTTGAAACCCTTTCGGGCAAGGCACCTCTTCCTCCAAGTAAAGGGCTTTATGCAGAGAACTTCGTTGGCTCAGGAAAGGTGAGGGTTCATTTTGAAAAGATAAACGATCCTGCCATCACAAAATATGCCCTTTACCGCTCCAAAACTAAAGATGGCAAGTATGAAAAGGTAAAAGAACAAAAACTCTCTGCTTATGCCACCAATATCGAGGATATCCCTCTTCCACAGGAAGGCAGCTACTATTATAAGGTTGCATCGATTAAGGGAAGTGTAGAAAGTGCACTTAGCGAGGCGGTTTCCGTAACATTTACAAAGGGTGATAAGTTCAAGTTCTATGACTTTGAAAGCGGTGAACAGGGCTGGACTTCGCCTTCAGAGGCAAAGTGGGAAAGGGGAGAGACCAGTGACGATTATTCTGATGGTCCAACCACCTATTCTTCAAAGACCAAAAATCCAAACAGCCCTAACGTCTTTATGACGGGCCTCAATAAGAATGCTCTGGGAGGCAAGACCTACGAGCTGGTATCTCCTGTCATTGATTTATCAGGACTTACAAAGGCAAACCTTTATTATCAGAACTGGTACAACTTTAGCAGCGATACTTCCGACACCTATGAAATCTGGTTTAAGAATGCCGAAGGTACTTGGGATAGGGTGTTTAGCCTGAATGAGAATATGGATAATCTCAATATAAACGGACATAAAAGAAGCAGGTATTCCTGGGTAATTGACGGCATTGCCATTGATTCAAAGTACTTAACCAAAAACTTCCAAATGAAGTTTAAGCTAACTACTGCAAAATACTCCTCAGACCCGGGCTGGTACATAGACGATGTAGCTATTTTCGATACATCCAATGTTACAGAAGCATCTGTAGCAGATAATGGATTACAAGCTACAAACGAAAAAGCAGCTATAGCCACTAATAAGGCAAACGCTATAAACGAAGAAGCAGCCTACAATGCAGGCGGTGAGTATGCCTCTGATGAAACTATTAAAAACCCTGAGACTATTACTCCTATAGATATTTCAGGAGAGAGATTCACCCTGCTTGGAACAAAGTTCTATGAAGCAAGTGAAAATACCACTACCACCTCTACCATCCCTTCTGCTGCCATCGTGAAGATACTTGAGACCAATACCTATGTAAGAAGCGAGGCAGGCAGTGGAAGGTTCTTAATAAAGCACCCTGCAGGCACTTACACAGTGGTCGCATATAACGATAATTACAAGTCTAAGCCTGTTAAGATTACTCTCAAAGAGGGAGAGGTGCTTGAGCAGGACATCCTTATGGCTTCACTTGAAACCTATGGTTTATCTTTTGATATTAAAGATAACGAAGGCAACAGCGTGAAAAGTGATGTGAAGATTTATGAAAAGGGAAGCAATATTCCTAAGTACATCTCTTCCTCCAAATCAACTGTCATACTCACAAATATTCCCGAGGGTGAGTATAAGGTCATCGTTTTGGTATCAGGATATAGGACCTACGAGAAGATGGTAACTATTAAAGATAATACCTCCCTTTCTACAATTGTCCTAACCAAACTAACTACAAGCGGTGAGAAGAAAGAGATAGCAAATGATGGCGGAGACTTCGCTAATGCTAAGATTCTGGCACCTCTAAAAAATGGTGGCAGCGTTGCGGTAAAATATCATTTTGACGAGGAAGTCATCCTGAAAAAGCTTCGTATAGGGCTAAAAAGGGCAACTACAGAAAGTATAGTAGGAAAATCCTTCACATATAGCATTTATGGTGAAAATGATAAAGATGGTTATCCGGGAAACATTTTACTTGGCCCTGTTACAACTACTGTGGCATTGGATAACGACTTCACCGACATAGTCATCCCTGATTTATTTGTAAAAGGAGATATCTATGTAGCCTACACTCAGGTTGGCGAGGGCGATACTGTACCTAGAATAGCAGTTGATGAGAGCACAAGGGGAGAAGATAAGATATTTAAGCTTATAAATGGTGCTTGGTATGAAGCAGGCGAGCTTGGAATGTATATGGTGAGGATAGAAACTGAAGTAGTTTCATCTTCTAAGCAGCCTGAAACTCCACCTGTTACACCTCCAACTCCTTCAATCCCTTCAACTCCACCCGCTCCTTCTTACAATCCCGGCTATTCTTTCATTCCACCTGTGAGTGTAGCTACTAGTGGGGAGAAGGCAGGAGAAAATAAAGACGATAAAGCTGTAAACAAATTAAAGGAAATGGAAGATAAACTTGAAAAGCAGATTTCCATAATTGATGAAAAGTCTACTCCTCTTGGTGCTTTTGATAAGAGACTTAAGGTTCTGGAAAAAATTGAAAAGAAGCTAAAAGCCCTTGAAAATATCGAAAAGAAACTTAATGCCCTTGACAAAAAGGCAAAGAAGAAGGACATAAAAACCTTCATAAAGAAGGCGTATAAGAAACTTAAGATTAATCTTGGTTCCTTTAAGGTTACTAAAGATATTGATAATATTAAAATCAGTATCAAAGGACTAAAAGAAGGAAGAGATTATGAGGTATTCTTTAGGAAGATGAAGGACAAGATAAAAATCATTATCCTCGGAAAGGGCACGTATAAGGGAAGTTATACAAAAACGGTGAATATTAAGAAATAAGTAAGGTAAGCACTGACCATTGATAATTACAGTAATGTTCACGCATTTACCAAGTAAAAGTTACTATAGTGATTGTCCTAATTTCACTAAGTTGCTTTACAAGCAAAGAATTTGAGATAAACTGCCAAGATAAAGAACAGGGGCTAACGGTCAAACGTCAGGCCCCTGTTCTTTTCATTGAATACTTCTTAGTGATACTGTGCGCCTTACAGCACCTCTTTTTTTAGAGTTAATTTTTAAGTGATACTATCTGCATTTACATTACCTCTTGTTTAACGTACGTACATATTTTAGCCTATTACATATTCATTAGACTGCAGCACACATCTTACAAGTCTTGATACACAGGCCTCAAGGTCTGCCTTTTTAAGAGTTCCTGAGGCAAGTTCTGTGGAAAGATTTACCTGGTCATTTTCACAGCCCGGCATAACCACATCATTTCCTGCTCTCATACAGCCTGCTGCGGTACAATCAGGTCCATTGTGGGTGGTAGTCCAGTCTGTCATTATCATTCCCATAAAGCCAAATTCATTTCTGGCAGCATTGGTACAAAGGTCGTAGTTGTTGGCAGCGTGGATGCCGTTAATCTTGTTGTAGGAGGTCATAATGGCCATAGGCTGTGCCTCTTTGATAGCGATTTCAAAGCCCTTTAAGTAGATTTCTCGAAGAGCCCTTTCTGAAAGTATGCTGTCACAGCCCATACGGTTATCTTCATTGTTGTTGCAGGCAAAGTGCTTGATAGTAGTTCCACAGCCCTTTACAGACTGCACTCCTTCTGTCATGGCAGCAGCTATCTTACCGGTAATGAACGGATCTTCTGAATAATACTCAAAGTTTCTGCCACAAAGCGGATTCCTCTGGATATTCATGCCCGGTGCAAGCCAAAGAGTCACTCCAAGCTCTACCATTTCTTTTGCAACATGATTTCCTACCTTTTTTACAAGCTCTTCATCCCAAGTCTGTGCTAAAACAGTACCCACCGGAAATGCAGTACAGTTCTGGAAATATTGCTCTCCTTCGGTTTTGTCCGCATCAGGTACAAGGAGGCCTCCCTCAAGGCTGAACATAAATGACATAGGAACCATTTTCCCATCACGCACAAAATAATACCTGTTAAGTCTTAGTCCTGCAGGACCGTCAGCCAGCACAATTCCTGCTATTCCCTTATCCTCTGCGCAGGATGAAGTTTCTGCCGCTGAGCCCGGAACACTGATTCCTGCAGCACCAAGGGCTGATTCTTCCTGTGCCCTTCCCATATCTCCTGTAGCAAGCTTCTTTAGCTGCTCTTCAGTAAGAGATTTGACTATTTCCATCTCTTTTACTGCCGCAAGCTCTTCATTGCTAAGATATTTTATCTCTTTTACTGCTATGCTTTCAGCCTTTACACTAACTACAGGAAGAGTGCCCGCTAATCGCTTTATTTCTGCCCTTCTTCCCTCTACAAGCTTAAGGTCAGCCTTATACTCTTCTACAGGCTTTTCAGGCTTACAAATATGCATTGTTCTTTCAGTTATTACATCTTCATCTAACTCCATTAGAGCCTCACAAGAAGAGCTTTCCAAAGAATTACCCACATAGAAAGCGTATAATCCCTTCTCCAGATACCAGCCTGACTCATTCTCGCTGTAAGAAGTAAGCCTTTCAAATGGTACATCCAGTGAGAGGCATATTTCCTCGCCCGGAGAGAGCAGCTTCGTCTTCTTAAATGCAACCAGCCTTCTTCTTTCTTTCGCAAGTTTTTCATCCGGGCAGGCTGCATAGACCTGAATTACCTCACGCCCTGCTACCTTGCCTGTATTTTTAACATTTACATCAAGTATAACTCCTCTTCCCTTATCTTCCTGAATACCCATAAATTCAAGGGAAAATTCTGTATAAGAAAGTCCAAAACCATAACCGTAGCGTACAGGTATGCCAAAGCTGTCAAAATACCTGTAGCCTACATATATTCCTTCGTTATAATATTCTTCGTTTACATTGCCGTTGTTATGTGAGAATTCAGCTGCATTTGGATAGTCTCCATACTTAAATGCCCAGGTTGCAGTAAGCTTACCCGATGGATTAACAGCGCCTGATACAATGTCAGCAAGTGCATTGCCTCCCTCCATGCCTGCCTGCCCGAGATTTATAATTCCGTAAATATTAGGATGTTTATCAAGAGGGGATACATCCATAACTCCTCCCGCATTTAGCACAACCACTACCTTCTCATACAGGCTGCAAATGTCTGCAATTTCCTTTTCCTCTGCATCCGTAAGCTGGAAATCACCCTTCTTATTGTGGCGGTCCGCACCTTCTCCGGCTATACGGCTGATAACATAGATGGCGGTATCAGTGTCTGTCTTTGTAATCTCCTGATTGTTTTCAGGTAGTGTAAATGGATTGGTTGAGTAAATGATGAAAAATTCTGCTCCGTCCTTTCCCTCAGATTTCTTAAGGATGTCATCTCTCCAGTCTTCTCTTGCCTTATTGTAGAGCTTTACACTATCTCTTACCTGCTCTTCATTGGTGATGATGAAGCCTGCATTCTTAAGACCTTCAAACACACTCACGCTCTGCCTTTCATTGACATCACCTGAACCTGTGCCTCCCTTAAAGGTATTGGCGGCACCTATGCCATAGAGTGCAATCTTACTGCCTTTTTCAATCGGCAGAACATTATTCTCATTTTTAAGAAGCACAATGCCTGCTGCCGCTGCCTCCCTCGCAATCTCCATCCCAAGCTTCTCACGCTCAGAAATGGCTGTGTCTGTGGTTCCTGTAAAGGTTCTTTTTTTGATTTTTCTCATAGTGGCCTCCTGTGACTTACATTAGTTGATTATATTAATATTCTTTGTACGTTTTCCAGTGATTTTTAGGGCATAAGATGACACTTTTCCAATTACTCTTCTAAAATCTGTACGATCTCGGTGTCTGCAGGCAGCCAATCAACTGATGATAGAGATGATTGGTCAAGCCATCTTGCCGCCTCGTGTTCCTTCAATA
The DNA here is from genome assembly GCF_057250765.1 of Catonella sp. Taxonomy (NCBI): domain Bacteria; kingdom Bacillati; phylum Bacillota; class Clostridia; order Lachnospirales; family Lachnospiraceae; genus Catonella; species Catonella sp. The sequence continues at coordinate 9,187 of NZ_DBHIEC010000014.1, read as the reverse complement.
TAGGAGCTCCTTCCTCAATTTCACACATAAAGCAATCCATCGAAAGATGAAACGTAGGATAGTCATACTCCACAGTTTTAATTCTATCTCCTACCGAAATTTTCATATCAAGTTCTTCGAATATTTCCCTTTTTAATGCTTCTTTAGCTGTTTCACCCTCTTCAATTTTCCCTCCAGGGAATTCCCATTTGTCCTTAAATTCACCATATCCTCTTTGGGTTGCAAGAAATAGTGTATTACCTTTTTCATCTACTCTCTTTATTATGGCTGCTACTACCTTAATTGTTTTCATACTACACCTCACTGACTATATATTCATATATGTCATCTCTAACAGGAACATCTAATTTATATTTTATTTCAAATGCATTATCACCTGTTTTGTCCATAATAATTGGAATTGGAGCACCTTCAGCATATATCTCACCAAGGAAATAAAACTCTTTAGACTCCTTATCATCTTTATTTTTTCTTACAAAAAGATAGATTCTGTTTTCTTTGTCAGCTTCTGTCCTCTTATAAAAATGGTCTGCATCTTTGGAATGAATGGTTCTTGGATGTTTTGACAAAGCAATCATGCTGTCTCTTGTGACAAACCTGTCCTCGTAAGCTATAGCATCTTCTGCTTTATCATAATTTATAAATACCGGCAAGGTTTTTGTATCAGAGTCGTAGAAGTATCCTCCTATATTCTGAGCATTTAAATTCTTTTGCCAGTTTAACAAACGACACACATTCTCGTATGTATACTTTTTATATAAGCTAAAATCTGTATTCTTATATGAGTCTGCGTAGTTTTCAATATAGTTTTCAATCCCGTATTCAATTATCTCTTTTACCATATCAGCGAACTCTGAATTAGAATTTAACAGTGTTCTAAAGTTGTCGCTTAACTCGAAACCTTCCGAGCTTTTCTGTATGAGAACACAACTCCTATACTTTTTACGTTCTTCTTCTTTAGGAAATTCATTAGTCAGGTTTCTAAACATTGACTCTTCTACCACTGGGGGTAGTTCTTTATTATAGTCCTTTTTCAGAGTCTTTTTAAATGCATTATAATAGGCGATAATTCTTTCATTTCTTGCTATTAACTGTTTTAATAAAGCTAACTCATGTATCCTCTTCATCCCTGTTACTTTTTTTGATATGAATTCAACTATAGTCTCTTCATCCAAATTTAGTCTTATCTGATACTCATCAGAATAATATTTCACCAAAAATGCATAATAAGAGCCAAATTTATCAAAAAATTTACTTACGCTAATAGAGCCATTCCTCTTAAAATCTAAAAGGGATGGTATACGCCCAAGCCTAAATTTCAATTGTTCAAATGACTCCTTTAATAGTTTAACATCATTAGTCCTTGCACTATCAATAGACTTTAGTATTCGCTTTAGAGAAATCTCATCAAAGTTGATTGTGGAAGCCCCTGGTATAGTCTTTGTGCCTTCTAGGAGATATCTCCTTATAAAATCCTTATTGTAGCTTTTGTCTCCAGACAAAGCAATTGGTATCATATAGTTGTTTTGATAATTACCAATAAAATCAATTATCACTACATACTCCTTGTAATTGGCTTTTCTAAGGCCTCTGCCTAATTGTTGAATAAAGACTATTGGTGATTCAGTCGGTCTTAACATCAATACCTGATTTATCTCAGGTATATCCACACCCTCATTAAAGATATCTATTGTAAAGATATAGTCTAAGTAAGGCATTTGAGTACATTCAGCGGGTATGTTATTTTTTATATTAGTATTATGTTTCTCAATCTCATCATCTCTGATTTCTTTTACCAGCAATTCAATACAACTTTCTCTCTGTTTCTCTGTATTTTCACCTGTCAATACAGCAGTATAATATCCCCTTTGATTGAACTTTTTAGAGAGTTCCTTGGCCTCTTCTTTATTACTGCAAAACACAAGGCCTTTAAGTCTGTCTCCACTATAACCATAGTATTCTGACTGCTTGAGTATGTGATCAACCCTTATATCCGAAACCAGACGCGAAAATACTCTCACATCACTACTATCGTTAATTGGCTCACCATCTATTTCAATATCTGTTATACCAAAATAGTGAAATGGACAGAGCAAATCTTCTTTTAATGCATGCTGTAAACGTATTTCATATGCAATATTGTGATCAAACAGCTTAAAAATATCAAATCCATCCGTTCTTTCCGGACTAGCTGTCATACCAAACCAAAACTTAGGTTTGAAATAATCCATTATTTTTCTATAACTCTCGGAACCAGCTCTATGAACTTCATCAATACAAATCCATTCAAACTCATCAGGACTATATTTATCAAGTGTATCCGTCTTTGCCATAGTTGACATTGTTGCAAACAAAATATCTGCATCATATTCTTTAGAAGTACCCGATAAAAGCCCAAGCTTTTTTGAACTACCAAATACCTTTTGATAACTATTAAATGCTTGTCTGGCTATTAATTCACGATGTACTACGAACAGCGCTTTCTTAGGAGCTTCGCTTTTCATTGCAAATGCAGAGGCAAAAGTTTTTCCTGTTCCTGTTGCACTTATTAACAATGCTTTTTTCGCACCCTGTTCTATAAGTTCATGGAGATTATAAATAAACTCTTGTTGCATTTTATTAGGCCTTAACCTATATATGTCATAATCAACTACATCACCATTAATTGCAGTTTTATGCTGTTCCCTAATTAACTTGTCAATTTGCTTCTTGCTCTCATACCTTTTTCTATATGAGTCAATAAACTCAGCATATTGTTTTGCTGCTTCATCTTCCCAAAGCATTTCGAATTCATTAACAATGTCCTGTGCCATCTTTCCCTTTGCAGTACTGACAAGTTTTACATTCCACTCCTTATTTGTCGAAAGAGCTCCTGCCGTCATATTTGAGCTTCCTAAAATAAGCCTATGTATCCCGTCCTTTTTAAATAAATAACCCTTTGTATGAAAGCCAACCTTAGCCTCATCTACATGATACATTTTGAGCTCTATGTTGTTTAGATTTGCCAGTTTTTCCAGAGCAGATGGCTCACTAAAGCATAAATAATCCGTTGTTAAAATTCTTCCCCTAATTCCTCTTGATTCTAATTTTCTAAAAGTTTCAGCAAGTCCTATAAACCCGCTTTCAGTAATAAAAGCTACACTTATGGCAAATTCTTCACAACTATTTAGTTCTTTATCAATGTGTGTCAGCACCTTTGAAGCCTCAAAATTATCATCTTTAAGCTGTTCTTTACGATTAGTTATAAATTGAGGTTGGCAATCCTCTGTAGATTCTACCGCACTATCAATAAATGCAGTATGTAGACCAAGTTTAATTGCTGAAGTTGAGTAGTTGTCCATAATCATACTTCCTTTTATATTTTATCTTACTTACATTTTACCCTTAAAACTAGTAGTTCTAAGCCTCCTCTTTCAAACCAATCCTTACACATGCCCCACTTTTTTCATCAAAGATTTTTATAGCACTACCACCATTATCTACCTCAAAAGTAGTAATATCCAGTAGATTTTGTTCAAATGAATCCCGATTGTTGATACTAAATTCAAGAGTTTCATTTTCTAAGGTTACAAGTAAGAAGCCACCTTCTGCCTCATCAATTCTAGCCCACTTCTTCGTAGGATCTACACCTAATGCACAAAGGCAAAGGAATTTCTTCAGTTTATATTCATACATACAATTATCTTCATACATTAGTGGATTAGATTCTTGTAATAGCCATATAAGCTTTCTACATTCTTTAATCCCCGTCTGATGCATAGCAAAAAGCAGGTTATCAATAATTGTCGGCAAGCCACTATCAATCAAAACCAGATTGTGTTTGAAAATAGCTGGCTCAATTACGCAGAATTTAATATCCTCGATACCACTTTGTACGTTTTCCAATCTTTTCTCCCCCTATTTTGACACTTTTCCATATTTTAATACCAATCAGGTAGCAATACAACCCTAATTTGGCTCATATCCGTCATCATATCCACTCCCATCGCAGGATATAAACTTAAATCCATTCATCTTGCACCATTCTTCTACACAATCATCAAGATAAAAATCTTCTACAGCAGGTTCATAATACTCTTCACAGGTACAGTATTCATTAAACTGATCATCAAGATAATTCTCAAGTTTTTTCTCAAAATATTCACGTATTGCTTTCTTTTTTAAAAATGGATTTGCTTCAAGCATCTGCGCAAGTTTATTATCTTTGATCACATCTTGGGTCGGAGATAATACTATTTCTGCTTGGTAATGGCAGCCCATGCTCACATTACTCACATACCAAGTCGTAAACCCAGTCCATTTATATGTAAATTCATCATGTAAAAACTGTTTTAGTCCTTCTTTTTCTCTGCTTTTCCATTTTTTTATATTCTCTTTTGAGTACAAATTAACAAATATCGCTGCTATACTATGGGATATATCTTCATTAAAACCACATTCATTCTGTATTATTTTAGTTAATTCAGTGATATCGTTATTGGAATCCAAATACTTAGATAGACCATTTACCAAGAAACACAGTATTGCACCTGCTGTCTTTTTGTCTACAGTACCATCTTTCATCAGTTCTGTATATGTCTGATATGGATTTTTACCTAAGAAATCCGGTCCGTTGGTGTTAATAATCTTCTTTAACTTGGTTACTACATTGCCTTTCTCTTCCATAACTTACCTCATTATCAAATACTTTTATATGATACACTATGGATATCGCTCACGCATCTTGTTACTATTAAATGGAGTCAGTAATGCGTAATATTAGTCTACATTATTATTTATTATAAATACTGATCCATCTAATCACCGTGTACATATATACATCATTTACATGCTTCTGTTAATAACTCTATATCCTATACCTCCCCACCCTTATATCAGCAAACTCCATCGGTTCATCTTTCAAAAACATAACCATATAGATAGGGAGATAATTAAGCTTCCCATCTATTTTAACATTATCATTCGTGAAGATAAACGCCTCTTCAATCCCATATTCCTTTACATCTAGCAGATTGTTAAGGGCAGAGTGTTTATTGTAAGCTTTACCGCTTTTTACCTCAATTGGTAAAGATTTGCCATTCTGTTCAACAATAAAGTCAATCTCTCCCAGTTTTTTACTGTTATAATAATACAGAGGATATCCATGTGCATGAAGCTCCTGTGCTACCACATTTTCAAATACTGCGCCCTTGTTGATGTCGCCTTCTTTATTTACAATTTTTAGTTTACAGGACTTGCCATAGATTGTGGTAAGCAGACCGACATCCGATATAAATAGCTTAAATAAAGCACTTTTTTCATTAAGCATGAGTGGAATCGTAGGTTCTGTAGTATTAAATACTCCCAGTGCTACGCCAGACTTCCATAACCAGACAAAACTGTCTGATATACGGTCGTAGCGGAGATTTTTATTAATATCTGCTATCATAAACCGCTTATTTTTCTCGTTTAGTTCTGCTGGAATAAGCTCATATATATGAGTAATAATTAGTTTACGATTTTCCTCCTCATACTGTGTAAAATCCAGCTTATACTGTTCTATAATAGCCCTGTGTTCTTCCATTACTTCATCTATATTTTCAGTATTACGATACCTTTCAACCGCCGCAGGCATGCCTCCAATTATCATATAGATATTAAACATTTCCATAATTTTATTATGGATAATCTCATCTACCTTCGTTTTGGTTACAAAGCAATTTCGCAGGTTATTTATAATAGTCTCGTCAACGCTAAATATCTGCAAGAACTCTTCAAAATCCATAGGATACATATTTAGAGTCTGCAAATACCCAACAGGTGCTGATTTGAGATTAACTATTTCTACTCCAAGTAATGAGCCTGATAAAATATATCTAAACCTTTTATCTTCCACGAGGAATTTAATCTTGGTCACAATTTCTTTATATCTTTGTATTTCATCAAAAAAGAAAATGGTCTTTCCCGGAATTATCTTCTTCTCACTGTATAATGACAGCTTTATTATCAGGTCATCTATTCCTGTTGAATCTCTCAAAATCTCCACAAGTTCAGGCTGATTAATAAGATTAAATTCAATATATTCGCATTCATTTCTCTTCAAGCATTCACGAATAATAAATGTCTTTCCCGCCTGGCGTACTCCGTACACAAGGAGGGCTTTCTCACTATTATCAAGCCATTTTTCTATATCTTTTTCAATTTTTCTCTTTAGCATAATATTCCTCCACACCACTTTGTGCGTTTTCTGGTATTATTATACTCTAATTCTGTGCGTTTTCCAATACTTTTATCCCCCTATTTTGACACTTTTCTATTTTTATTGCGCCAATCAGGCAACAATGCAGCTCTTATTTTGCTCACATTCACCATTCCGTGTCTGCTTTTATATTAGCATCACCCTCTAATATTCATCACGAAAAACACCACCACTGCCTGCATTATCATAATAAGCGGTACTCCTACAGTGAAATAGTCCACCTTAGTCTTATGCCTTAAAGTGTACATTCCAAGTAAGGCTCCTGCTGAACCTCCTACAAAGGCAAGCCCCAGTAGTGTAATTATCCTTATTCGTCTCTTGCCTTTTATAGCGTGAAGCTTATCAATAGCAAAGGCTAAAAAGGTAATAACATTTATAATTCCCAAATAAATCATAAGAATTTTATTCCTGCCAAAAAACTCCCAGAAGGCAATATTTATCTCTTCTCCATGGAAGCCCTTGATAAATAGCATGGCTATAATCTGAATTATTAGCACACAGATTATAAACACCCTAGACATCATATTTTCCTTGACTGACTTTCTGTCAAACAACACTATGAAAATAAATATTACGAGTGAGCCACCCGCCAGTGCAAGTAGTGTTAAAATCACATCTATGTTGGCAGACTTGGTATATTTATAAAGCAGGAAATTTATAAAATACATAAGGAAGCCTATGATATTTATTGCTATCAAATATTTTTCAATTGTATTCAAGCTTATCCCCCTACTTATCAGTGATAAATATCTTTAAGTGCTATCAGTTCAAGCTTTTCATCACTAAAAGTGTCAAACCAATCTGTAAAACCTGATAGAGAGAATAAAATTAGTTTTACTACTTTGTATTTTGCAGGTATCACTTTTATTCTCCGCAGTAAAGTGTCATATATAGCTTTATCTACTTTCTCATTCTTAAATTTACACTCACCTATTACTGCTTTTTTTTCAAGTTCTGAGAGTGCGACCACATCAATATCCGCGGATTGTACTGCTTTCTCACCATTATCAGTTATTACTGTCTCCGTTCCCCACCAGCTGCCTACTGTAGTAATAAAGCAATCAAAACTTCCTGTAATTCCCTGCTTCAAAGTATAGTATTTACACATATCTTCAAATACCTGTCCCATATATGTGTGTATAGTAGGTTTAACCACCTTATTATAATACAATTCTCCCTGCCCCATCTCTATCACGCTAACGGCCTTAGGGATAAATTTATACCAAAACTTAAACATATAGTCTTTCAAGACATATTGCGTTTTTTTCTTGTTCTTTTCTTCGGTGATGCATTTTTTCTTTTCCACCAAGCCAACAGCTATTAATTTTTCGATGGAGTACAAAATGGTTGGCTCCTTCTCACCTATCTTATTAGCTATCACATTAATGGTATTGCTGCCTGATGCAATCTGCTCGATTATGTTATTAACAAGCGTTATATCTGAAAATTCCTGTATGAGTAGATTTCTGGTTTCATCATACATATATCCGTTTGTTCTAAAGAACAGGCTTATTATATTTTCATCAATATTTTTTGACGGATCAATCATTGATAAATACTTTGCCACTCCTCCTGTGATTCCATAGCATACTGCTTTATCTTTATATGAATAGTCAGGGACAAATTTTGCTGAATCAAGATAATCAAAAGCTTCCAGTTTAATCTGTGAATCTCTTCTGCCAAACAGCGGGCTCTTTTCACTAAGTACTTTATTTTCCATAAAGCTTAACGCAGAACCACAGAGTATTATTTTCAGATTTTTATCCTTCCAGACTGTATCGATATACTTCTGTAAGACAGAAAGCAGAGCTTCATCTTTTTCAGCCCAATAAGGCAGCTCATCTATTACCAGTAATAGTTTTTCCTCTGTCATATTCCTGTCAATAAAGTCAAATACAGCCTCATCTGTGTGAAAGCTGATATTTTCGATACCTTCAAAGAACATCTCTGCTACCTGCTTTGAAAACAACTCCAGATTTCTCTCCTTACCAACCTTGGTTGCAGTATAAAAAATCACTTTTTTATCTTTTATAAATTCCGTGATTAAGGTAGATTTACCTATACGCCTACGTCCATATATTACAGCAAGGCCAACTCCCGGTTTCCTGTAAAATTCATCTAAATAAGCTAATTCCTTCTCTCTTCCTATAAACATATCTGTACCCTCGTATTTAGTTCAAATCAGTTTTATTAAAATCAATTTGAACTAAATATATCATGTTTTTTCATATTCTTCAAGCCCATAAGGCTATCTCTCACATTATCCCACGATGCAAAAAGCAGTTTGGAATCACACCTTTGGAGTACAGGACTCAGTCTCCTCCATGATATTTTCAACCAACTCTGTAAGACTTCCTGTCATGTACACCACCTCATCAGGATCATGGATGTAGCAGATAATCTGCCCTTCCTTCCCCTTTACCCCCGGGTCAAAGTCAAGCATAAGATAGCAGCTGTCACAGTATTCTGCAAAAGGAAACCATTTTTTATTGAAAAGATAAGGCTTTATCCTTTCATCCTTCATTTTCTCAATATCTTCTTTAGTAAAATAATCAGGAAAATCTGTTAAAAGTGCATCCTTATTTTGAAAATATCCCTTTGACTTCTCTACCTGCTCAAGGCTCATAAGGTTAAATGCCATATCTCTTTCACCAATAATACAAGGAAAGAGAGCGAAAAACTTACTTCCGTTTTTATACCTATAGAGCTCTTTTACATCCTCTGGCAGGCTTATCCCAAACTTCTCCTCAAAGTTCTTTATATCTTCATCTGTTGCTCCACAGATTTCTTCATAATCATCTATATAACCCTCTTCAACAGGATCATCCATATCCAGTTCCTCAAAATTCTCGCAAATGTAGTCTGCTATCTTTTTTAATTTATCTTCTATCTTCATAGTTTCACCCTTGTAATATTTATTCGTATTCTCCCTCAACTATGTTTTGCATA